>JAFGQV010000012.1 GCA_016935475.1 Methanosarcinaceae archaeon | reverse complement strand
CTGTGTCCTCTGTGGTTGCATTGTAATTATCTGAAAATGTAGGTGTCAGGACATTAGTATCAAATATTATGTTCTTGACTATAATATGCTGTGTCCATGCTTACTCTGTAAGGGCTTCTTTCACTGAGATCTTCGATATCGAAGATATCAAGGACTTCATCACGTTTGCTCCAGTCATGAGCTTTACTTATGCTGAAATTATAGGTTAGTTCGTAGCTTACGAGTGCTTTCAGCAGGTCGTTGATGTCAATACCGTTCGTTTTGTGTTTGTTAAATACGGTGGGAAAATCAAGGATGTCGTAGAGTTTGTTTGCAGCCAGGATGGTTCCAATCGGAAAGCATATATTTTCATTGGGAATAATGTCATATGTTCTTAGTTTTGTTTGTGTTTTCATCGAATGAAACAATATTAAGAACATTTCTATTTATTCTGACTGTCAAAGTGGGGATGTAAATGAAATGGAAAGATGTCCATTTAAAGTCAAAATTAATTCTGTATATTGTTGCAGGAACCTTTCTGGTGCTGATCACTTCAACAGCAGTGATCATTTCCACAGCGACATCTCATGAAGAGGCGTTGGCATACCAGCAATCCATCGAGATGGCAAGCAAATATGCAAACCAGTTCGATTCCGACATGAGTGAGAACCATGCCATAGGAAAGACCATTGCCAATTTCATGGTCGAATACAAATCGGGTGACAGGGATGAAGTGAACGATATCCTCAGGAACCTGCTTGAACAAAATCCCAATTTGATCGGGACCTATGTATGTTTTGAGCCCAATGCCTTTGATGGAAGAGATTCCGAGTATATCGGTACCGAAGGTCACGATTCCACAGGGAGATTTATTCCGTACTGGAATAAGCTGGATGGACCAGTAGTTCTTGAACCTTTGCTGGATTACGATACTCTGGACTATTACCAGCTACCAAAAAAGCTGAAAACGGATGTTGTGACCGAACCATACCTGTATGAAGGTGTGATCATCATAAGTTACGTCACACCTGTTTTAAGGGATGGGGAGTTCATTGGGATAGGGGGGGTGGATGTATCGTTGAATTACCTTGATGAGGTCGTGAGCAAGATCAAGATATTTGATACAGGGTATGCGTTAGCTACCAGCAATACAGGGATTCTTCTCTCACATCCAGATCACAAGGAATGGATTGGGACCATTACACTCTATGACCTTGATGTTCCAGAGATCAGCAGTATGGCTGATGACATCAGAATGGGAAAAAACGGTCATATTGAAACAGTTGACCCCACTACAGGTAAAACTGTGATATTGTTCTATGAACCTGTCAAGACCGGAAAATATTCTTTTTTGCTGGTTGTACCAAAAGACGAAATGCTTGCAGGTGTAGCGGTTTTAAGGAACGATCTGATAATCATATCTACGATAGCAATTGGTTTTATGGGTGCAATTGCTTTTCTAATTGCACTTTCAATCACGAAGCCGATCGATGAAATTGTCTATGACTTTAAACGGATCTCGGATGAAGCAGTCCACGGTAAAGTTGACTCAAGAGCGAATACTGATGTCGAAATCGATTTTAAGGCAATTCCTTTTGGACTGAATGATATATTAGATTCACTTCAAAAATACTCAGAGGAACTCTTAAAGGCAAACAAGGAACTCAAATCTCTTGATGAAATGAAGGACAATTTTTTAGCAAATGTGAGCCATGAGCTTAGAACACCTCTCACTTCCATCACAGGATATAGTCAAATTGTATGTGATGAAACGTTAGGTGAGCTTAACGATAAGCAGAAAAATGCGATCAATACCGTTATACGAAATGCTGATAGGCTCGGGCATTTGATTGATTCGCTTTTATACGTAAGTGAGGTGGGTGCTGAAAATATTGAATATAAATTTGAACCGGTTCAGATTGCAGAAATTATTGACAATAGTGTTTTAGATATGGTTTTACTGGTTGAGAAAAATGAACTGAAACTCGAAAAAGACGTACCTGACAATTTACCTTCGATAAATGGGGATAAAGAAAAATTGACTGTTCTATTGAACAACCTCATTGACAATTCTATAAAATTCACCCCCAAAGATGGCAGAATATCTCTAATTGTTCTCGATGAAGAGAATTGTCTGCACATTATGGTTAAAGATACCGGGATTGGTATCGTAAAAGAGATGCTACCTAACCTGTTCCAGAAGTTCTACCAGATAGACTCATCGATCAGGCGCAAGTATGGAGGTACTGGGGTGGGTCTATATATCTGCAAAAATATTGTGGAGGCACATAAGGGGAAGATATGGATTGAGAGTGAGGAAGGTGTGGGGACTACAGTTCATGTGAAGTTGCCTAAATGAAACTCTCTTGTCTTCAGATAAAAGCACCAATTTTATTGGAGTATAAAAATATATAGTGCTCCGATGGGGATTCGAACCCCAGTCGCAGGAGTGAGAGTCCTGCATGATTGGCCGTGCTACACTATCGGAGCATACTAATTTTGGATTGACGGCATACCCAAAAGTAACTTAAGCATTATTAACTTTTCGTTTAAATGGGTCAAGGACAGCTATTTACGAACCGGAATGTGTCCGTTTTCATTAAACGAACATTCCGCCCGGCGTATTTATTTCTTCCTCGTCTATCACTTTCTCAAGACCGTCCAGGAAATCCTGCATTGCGATCTCTTTGCCGCGTCTTCTAAGGACGAACATCCCTGCTTCCTTAACAATAACGTTCAGGTCGGCGCCGCTTAAGCCCTCGGTCATGGCAGCAAGTTTCTTGAAATTCACATCATCCGCCAGGCTCATCTTTCTGGTATGGATCTTCAGTATCTCCATACGGCCTGCCTCCTCTGGCAGGGGAACCTCGATCACACGGTCGAACCTTCCGGGACGCAGTAGTGCCGGGTCCAGCAGGTCGACCCTGTTCGTGGCTGCAATGATCTTCACATTTCCTTTCGACTCGAAACCATCCATCTCTGCAAGAAGCTGCAGCATCGTCCGGTTAACCTCGGCAGAACCTGTGGTGCCGTCGTGGGTGCGCAGTCCGCCCACAGCATCGATCTCATCAATAAAAAGTATTGAAGGTGATTTATCCCTGGCAAGCTGGAACACATCCTTCACAAGCCTTGACCCTTCACCCACAAATTTCTGGATCAGGTCCGAGCCCGACATCCGTATGAACGTTGCCTTTGCCTTGGATGCCACAGCCTTTGCGATCAGCGTTTTTCCAGTCCCGGGTTCACCGTAGAGCAGTACTCCTGTTGGCGGCTCGATCCCTATCGTCTCGAACAGTTCAGGCTCTGTCAGCGGCAGTTCCACGGTCTCGATCACTTCCTCGATCACGTCTTCAAGTCCGCCTATCATATCATAGTCAATGCCCGGAGAACGTATCAGTTCCATCACCTGGGCGCGCACGTCCGCAGCCCGGCTGATGATCGAGATCATCGAAAAGGCACCATTAACACATACGCGCATACCTGCCTCGAGCTCATCTATGAATTCGGGCGGGATCCTGGTCATAACTTCCTGGTTGTTACCGTGCTGCCTGATAAGTGCCATACCGTCATTGACTTCAAGCACACTTGCGATGAACAACGGTGGGGTGGTAAGCTGTTCAAGCTGGTTTTTGAGCCTGTTCGCATCCTTCATATAATTGCTTGCCAGCATGCTGCTCTCAAGGACCTTTGCCTTCAGGCTTTCATTCTTTACCTTCAGCATTTCGATCTCATTCAGCAATGACTGGACATCCGTCTCATCAGGATTCTCGGTATCCACCTCAGTTCTCACTTTAGAGGTAATAGTTTCCATCGGCGATTCCGCACTTGCGTTGGACATGGTTCGCATTTATAAACGTCATCCAATATAAATTCAACCACCGTTCCAATAGTCCGGTATTTTATAAAATTTACTTCAGGTCGTACCACAACTTCACTATTCACCAATCACAGCTTCATCAAAATTGTAATACCCATAAATCCAAAACGAAGAATTTATATTCTATAATTTGCAATATTAAGACTTAATCACTGTGTTTAAGTCGAAAAAACCAACCCCTTTATTTCCACTGGAACATAGAATAATTGTAATGTATTTAGTATATACTTAAATTACGTTTACATTTATTTTAAGGGGAACTAATATACGTTTAATAACTAAAAAACCCCATAAAATCACTTTAAATTAGTCAGAGACATGTTTAGTATTTTAGTTTAGGAAAATAGTTATATACTATCAATAACATGTAGTAAATTGGACATTAAGAACAACAAATCTCATGGATTGTATTCACAATTTCACGATAAACAAACATAAACCATAGTCTGAGGGGATGAATGGTTTAGAAATCCGTCAATCTGAGGGGATGGATGGATTAATTGCTGAGGTAAAAGGATGAAGATTCGGCTTGAGGTAATCGATGACGATGGCATGGAAAAAACAAGTATCGAATTCGGTGGAAAAAACTGGAAAGAATACTTGATTGCATTTATCGGTTCAATTGACGACACCAAACCTCCTTCGACCGAATCTTCATTCGACATACCTTCAAAGCAACCTGTTCTACAAACAACACAACCTGTTCAGCAGCCCGTGCAACAACCAGTACAGCCAGTTGCTCAACAACCTGTTCTACAGCCTTTTCAACAACCGATTCAGCCGGTACAACAAAATCTACAGTATTACCCGCCTGCATCACAACCAATGTATTACTATTATGCGCAGCAGCCACCGCAATATCAACCCCCCATATCTCAACCACCCCAACCCCACCTCCAAACATTGCGGCCGGCTGCTTTACTTCCCACCCAATCGCCCCAACCGCAGCAATATACGACCGCCCCGGTCACCAGACCACAGAACCGGTCTTCGCTGCAGGATCGGCTCAACGATGCCACACTCACTATAAACGAACGGCTGGAACTGTTTTTGAAATATGAATATCCGCGTGTTTGGTTCACTTCCCAGAATGTACAGCAACATTACGAGCGGGTATATGGGAACATCAAACTGAGCACTGTTTCTACATACCTCTCCCGGATGTACCGCAGAAGCCTGCTTGACCGCCGTGGGAACCGGACCCAGCGGGAATATAAGTACATCGCCGACGAGATCACCGAGAACGAAAGCAGTGAATACGTCGCTGTCGGTGAAACGTTTAGGATATAATTTTAATTACTGGAAAACAATAGTTGTTCCATGCGATCTGCACAGGATATCATAAGACTGGGTGCCATTTTTATCATCATTGGATTTGCATCACTGTTCTTTGGGTCTGTTCTCTCGTCTGTACAGAACGGTGGCAGTAACAATTTTGGCGGGCTTATCCTGATCGGACCGATCCCGATCGCCTTTGGCAGTTCTCCTGAGATCACTTCAAACATGCTCTGGGTCGGGTTGTTAATAGCGGTTGTATACCTGCTGTTCTGGAGGGGGCATAGATGATCGGTCCCATGCTGCTATCTTTTGGAATGCTAATGCTACTACTTGGTTTTGCGATTGTTGCACTCGGGATGCTTGCTGCTGTGTCCCAACAGAAAAGACCTGAATATGAACAGGGTGTATCACAGCCTGGGTTCGGGGTGGGGGGAAATGAAAAGGCAGATGGTAAAGTAAAGGGTGGCGGTGTCATCCTGATCGGACCGATCCCCATCATCTTCGGAACAGACAGACGCAGTACAGAGATCGTGATAATGCTGGCGATCATCCTGATGTTCCTTACGTATTTACTGTTCCGGTGAAATTCCAGTGAACACAGTCGGTGTGTTGGTGTGAACAGGTGGTAATGTGAATGTGTTTTTCTTGTGGCCTGGCGGGCTTATCGAGTCTGTGCATTCTGTTTTTTACCCTGTATGAATATGTTTATAGGTGTTCACAATCATAGTTCACCTACCATGGGTTCCTTTCAATTGGTATCTGATTACAAACCAAAGGGCGACCAGCCGAAGGCAATCTCCGATCTGACGGACGGATTGGTGGAGGGGCTGAAACACCAGACACTTCTGGGAGTTACCGGTTCCGGCAAGACGTTCACTGTTGCCAATGTGATTAAGAACGTGCAGAAACCCACACTTGTTATTGCGCATAATAAAACACTTGCAGCCCAGTTATATTCGGAGTTTCGGGATTTTTTTCCGCATAATGCAGTGGAGTATTTTGTCAGTTACTATGATTATTACCAGCCAGAGGCATACATTCCGGTCACAGACACCTATATAGAGAAGGATGCATCCATCAATGATGAGATCGAAAGACTGAGGCTTTCCGCTACAAAATCCCTGACAGAGCGCAGGGATGTCATCGTGGTTTCAAGCGTTTCCTGCATCTACGGGCTGGGCTCACCAAAGGAGTGGCAGGAGATGACCGTGGTACTCACACCGGGTGAGGAGATCGACAAGAGCCATCTTTTTGCCAGCCTGATCAATATCCAGTACGAGCGTAACGATGTAAATTTTGTGCAGGGCACTTTCAGGTCACGAGGCGACACCATCGAGATATATCCCGCACAGGAGCATCAAGGTATCCGCATCGAGCTTTTCGGAGATGAGATCGACAGGATCATGCATTTCGATCCATTGACACATAAGGTTCTTGGCACCCTTGAAAAAGGGGAAAGTATTGCCATCTATCCTGCCAAGCATTTTGTGATCCCGCATGATCTTCTGGAACGTGCCATCGGTTCCATCGAGGCAGAACTTGAGGTGGAACTTGCCGGGCTGGAAGCACAGAACCGCCTGCTTGAAGCCCAGCGTCTGTCACAGCGTACAAAGTTCGACATCGAGATGCTTCGTGAGATCGGCTACTGTTCAGGTATCGAGAACTATTCCCGGCATTTCGATGGACGCAGTCCCGGGACTCCGCCGGCAACACTTATCGATTTCTTCCCGGACGATTATCTTCTGGTTATCGATGAGTCCCATGCCACCATCCCGCAGATACGGGGCATGCATAACGGAGACCGCGCCCGGAAGGATTCGCTTGTTGAGAATGGGTTCAGGATGCATTCGGCTTATGATAACCGTCCTTTGCGGTATGATGAGTTCGAGCAGCACATCAACCAGGCGATCTATGTTTCCGCCACACCTTCTGAATACGAACTTGAAAAAAGCAGTGCTGTGGTGGAGCAGATCATACGTCCCACAGGTCTGGTGGACCCGGCTGTGACGGTGCGCCCTGTGGAGAACCAGATAGATGACCTGATCGGAGAGATCAGGAAAATAACTGCCATGGGATTCCGGACCCTTGTGACGACGCTTACAAAACGAATGGCTGAGGACCTGACTGATTACCTCCTTGAGGTCGGGATAAGGGTGAGGTATATGCATTCCGACATTGAGACCCTCGAGCGTGCGGAGATCGTGAGAAGCCTGAGAAAAGGTGATTTTGATGTACTTGTGGGTATCAATCTATTGAGGGAGGGGCTGGACATCCCGGAGGTGGCGTTTGTTGCCATCCTTGATGCTGACAAGGAGGGTTTCCTGCGTTCTGAGCGCTCGCTTATCCAGACAATTGGCAGGGCGTCCCGAAATGTAGAGGGACGTGTTATACTCTATGCAAATATCATGACCTGTTCCATGGAAAGGGCTATCAGCGAGACGAACAGGCGGCGTGAGCTACAGATGAATTACAACAAAGAGCATGGTATCATTCCCAGGACGATTGAAAAGGTGCTCCAGAAGGAACTGGTGGAGGGCGGGGAGGAAGCCGGGAAACCGGAGGTTATGATGATAGCAGAGGATATGTCTTCAATGGAACTGGCTGATATTATCATCGACCTTGAGGCTGAGATGCATCTGGCTGCCAGGAACCTTGAGTTCGAAAAAGCGGCAGACCTCAGGGATAAGATAAGGGAACTGCGAAAGAGCTATGCAGCATGATACTGCGTGATGTCAGCGTCGGCGGTGGGTCTGCATCTTGTACCGTATCCTGTCCGTTTCGTCCACGCTGGATTCCCGTATTGCGCGTCCGGTGTGATAGAGGAACACGTCATCAAGTGTTGGCTTTCTGAGGCTTACTGACTCGACCTCCAGTTTTGCAGCGGCTGTGGCATTCAGTATCTCAGGAATGGCGCGTTCACCTTCCATGGCAGTGATCCTGATGGTCAGTCCTGACCGCGAGATATCCTTTACCAGCTTGAGGTCCTTGCAGGATCCAACCACGTCTTTGGCTTTCTCTTCCGTTGCTGTGGTGAGTGTGATGATATCCCCGCCCAATTTTGATTTAAGTTCGGCGGGTGTGCCCAGGGCAACGATACTGCCGTGATCGATGATGCCGATCCTCTCGCAGAGACTGTCAGCCTCTTCCATGTAATGGGTTGTGAGGACCATTGTGATGCTTTCTTCCTGGTTCAGGCGTTTGATGTATTCCCAGATATGATTCCTTGTCTGGGGGTCGAGTCCGAGGGTCGGCTCGTCCAGAAAGAGCACATGTGGGCGGTGCATGAGCCCTCGTGCGATCTCAAGGCGGCGCATCATCCCGCCTGAGTAGGTCTTGACGATCTCATCAGCACGGTCTGCGAGTTCCACGAGTTCGAGGACTTCCTGTATCTTCTGGCGGCGCAGGTCCTTTGACATCCCGTAGAGCCGACCGTGCAGGTCAAGGTTCTCGCGCCCTGTGAGCTTGTCGTCAAGGGTGCTGCCCTGGAATACCACACCAATGGACTGGCGTACTTTTGTGGAGTCTGCGATGATGTCATGACCCCATATCCTTGCGCTGCCGGATGTGGGCCTGAGCATTGTGGATAGCATTCCGATGAGTGTGGTCTTGCCGGCACCGTTGGGTCCCAGCAGGCCGAAAAGCTCGCCTTGTTTGACGGTGAGGTTCACGCTGTCCACGGCTGTGAGTTCGTCAAATTTACGGGTGAGGTCATTGGTCTCGATCGCAGGTCCTGTCACGTTTTGCCCCATTTATCTCTTTTTTATAAGTGTGGGAGTTATTATCAGTACGTATGTCCTGCTACCCATTTAACGGATTGGCACATAGTTCTTTCGTTCCCGTCTGCTTTTCTCCTGTCATCCCTCAACCACCTTACTGCTCCTCCACCGTTCCCTCGCCAGTCCGTGCGGTGGAATTATCCGATACAGGGCGAAAGCGTTATATGAGACAAATGCTACTATTGGTTGCAATTTGCGTTGATGGTCTAGTGGCTATGACTGAGGCCTTCCAAGCCTCAAACCCGGGTTCGAATCCCGGTCGGCGCATCCCCTTTTTGGGCTTCCTGTTCTGATCAGACCACTGAATTTTCCAGTTCATATTCCGGTTATCAATATGCGGGGGTTGCCCAGCCAGGTCAAAGGCGCAGGGCTTAGGACCCTATTTAAAGGGTTTCGTAAAAATAAGCCAAATAATTAAACTAACCAGCAATCTTAATATGTAGAAGATATAGTTAAGAATACCTCATGCGCGGGGGTTGCCCAGCCAGGTCAAAGGCGATGGGCTTAGGACCCATTTTCGTAGGAATTCGTGCGTTCGAATCGCACCCCCCGCACTACTTTTTAATTATATACTTGTCTTGTTTTTTTGTATGGAAATCATATCACAGCGATTTTACCGGCGTCCGTGATGGAGTAGCCATCTACTCCGGTAATATATCCCATTGCCTTGAGTTCCCGCAAGTGATTATAAGCCATACCTTTGGAGATGCCGACATTTATGGCAATTTCTTGAACGGATGCTACGCCAGATTGGATCTCTTCGAGGATCGTCTTCTTGGTGTCCGAGATGTTGAAGCCAAGTATAGGGAAATCAATGATGAAGTTGTCTTCTTCGGTCACATAGACAATCTGCTTTACCATGTCGCTTCGGGCGTAGGCACCGAAGAGCGCCCCGAATGCCTGCGGTTTCCTGCCGCCTGAGACGTTTATGATGATCTGGTTGCCCCTAGCATGTTCATTTTCGATTAGGGCGGCAACGTCCTGCGCGACACGGACTGGGTCGTAGAGGGATGTGATCTTTTTCTCGATCTCGATCACATTGCCGAACGTGGCTTCTAAGGTCTGTTCGGATCGGACTTTTTTCTCTACTGCACCCTCTTCTGTGAGCAGTATGAGTTTTGAGGGAGAGAGACGGGTTACACAGACGATTACCGGTTCAAGAGTATAGATTGTAGAGATTAAAGTTAGGTTGGTCATGTGTTTTAGTGTTTGGGGGGATGGGATATATGGTTTGCTATATACTTGATGCGTTTGATTATTTTATTGAAATGGAAAAGTATATAATGTTTATTTACAATTATATGTTTACTATATACAAAACTATGTGAAAATCGGAATATTAATATACAAATTGTGTAGCATGTAAATAAATACAAATTGTGGTGTGGTGAAGTCTTGTGATTGAAACGCCGGAATATGCTATACACGGAGCATTTTTCCAAACGACTCAAATTGAGAAAAGTTGTGACAAATATGACTCACTCATCGACTGACTTAATATACCAATACTGGGGTAAAGCTAGTCCATCTAACAGCTTGGATATTTCTTCCCACCACTTATTGGTATATCATTGCCTAGATGTTGCAGCAGTTGGACAGGTATTACTGCAACAAGATAAGCGTCTATTGGAGAGATTTACTGGAATCACAACACTTAGTGATGAAATTACGACAAATCTAATAACATTTTTTCTTGCAATCCATGACATAGGCAAATTTTCAGATCGCTTTCAGAATCTTCGACCTGATATATTCGAACAACTGCGGGGGCACAAATGTGATAAAGCATATATTATACGCCATGATACAATGGGATATCACTTATGGGATAGCGTATGGTCCCCACTCTGGGATGAAAATCTGCTCAATTTGGAGCAAAGTGCTGATATCAGTAAAATTGATTGGCAGGATATTCTGAAATCGTGGGTTCAGGCAGTAACAGGTCATCATGGCAAACCACCACTTCTTGATGATAATGGTATGACGATACGTGTACAGAATCTATTTACGGATGAAAATATTGTCATGGCACAATTCTTTGTAAATGAAGTTGCTAAATTATTAATTCCAGATAAATCAAAACAGTTGCTGATTAGTTACGATGAAGAGATGGATGATTTATTCAAGCGCTCATCTTGGTTGCTTGCTGGTTTGGCGATATTGAGTGATTGGATTGGGTCAAATAGTGAGTATTTCCCACTTAATTCAAAACCTATTCCGCTTGAAGATTACTGGAACAAAATTGCATTGCCAAAAGCAGAAGACGCAATCAATAAGGCTGGCGTGTTGCCATCTGCCATATCATCTAAAACAGGTATGGGGGCATTGTTCCCCAAAATAGATAACCCAAGTCCTTTGCAGTCTCATGTTTCTACATGTGAACTCGCAAATGGCGCACAATTATTCATACTGGAAGAAGTTACAGGTAGTGGAAAGACCGAAGCTGCTTTGAGTTTAGCCCACCGTCTCATGGAAAAAAGGCTCGCGGAAGGGATATTTGTGGCCTTGCCAACAATGGCTACAGCTAATGCAATGTATGAGCGGTTGGTTAAAGCATACAGATTGATGTTTGTAGCAGAGGCTACACCGTCTCTTGTTCTGGCACATAGTGCACGACATCTCTCTGATACTTTCCGACATTCCATTGGTTTGGAGCACTCTCATGGAGATGAGGTTTATGCCAAAGATGAAGAAACAGCTTCTGCACAATGTACTGAATGGCTTGCAGATAATCGCAAGAAGGCGCTGCTGGTAGATGTGGGGGTCGGAACCATTGACCAGGGATTGATGGCTGTGCTTCCCTCTAAACATCAGTCGTTGCGTTTGTTAGGTTTATCCAGAAATGTGTTGATTGTAGACGAGGTGCATGCTTATGATCCCTATATGCACACACTGTTGTGCACTTTATTACGATTCCATGCAGCATTGGGTGGGAGTGCGATTCTACTTTCGGCAACACTTCCTATAAAACATCGCCAAGAACTGGTGAATAGTTTTTCTCAGGGGCTGGAGGGGAAGCAGCATAAATTAAATGAGAATTCATATCCCCTCATCACCCACAGCACTGGGAATTGTATTTTGGAAATACCTATTCAGATTCGTGAAGGTACTCAACGTAGGGTTGCTGTTGAGTTCTTTGATGATATTTCTGATGTGGAAACGTCTCTGGTAAATGCCGCTGAAAACGGAGGCTGTGCCTGCTGGATTCGCAATACGGTGGATGATGCAGTAGATGCATACAATAGCCTGTTATCTAAACTGGGCTCTGAAAAAATTCTTCTTTTTCATGCACGTTTTGCTATGGGCGATCGTCAGAGGATTGAGAAAAAAGTACTGGATACATTTGGTAAAGAAAGTGACAATGCCATCCGAAAAGGTCAGATTCTTGTAGCTACTCAGGTAGTGGAACAGTCTCTAGACCTTGATTTTGATTATATGGTCAGTGATCTTGCACCAATGGATTTAATAATTCAGCGAGCTGGGCGGCTTCATAGGCATACACGTGAGGAGCGTTGTGGAAGTCCGATATTGGGAATATTTGCGCCATATTTGACAGATAATCCCACTGAAGATTGGTACAAGGATGTGTTTCCAAAAGCAACGTATGTGTATCCAAGCCATGGTCAATTATGGCTTACAGCCCGTTTACTTTCAGAGCATGGAGAACTTGTTATGCCTGACAATGCACGGGATTTTATTGAAGGGGTTTTTGGAAGTGATGCCAGAAATGGTGTGCCAGAGGTGCTAAGAAATAGGGATGATATGGCAAAGGGTGATGATATGGCTGGAATTTCAATTGCAAAAGACAATAGTTTGCGACTCAATGCTGGATATGGTGCTACCGTTAGACACTGGTTAGATGATACAAGGACACCAACACGTCTTGGGGATTTAACCACGAATGTACGACTTGCCAAGTGGGGCGGTGAGGCAATAACACCGTGGTTCGATAATGAAAAATATGCATGGGACCTCAGTCAAGTGAGCATAAGCCAGAGAAAAATTAAGGATATGGTGAAATATGGCGGTGATTTAAAGGTCGAGCTTGAAAAAGCAATGGAATCCATGCCAGACAAGGGTAAATGGGCTGTAATTATACCGTTATCCAAGGCAGACGGGGGGCAATGGCATGGGTCTGCGATAAATGAACGTGGGAAACGTATTCAGGTTATTTATGATTCTATTACTGGACTTAGTACGATTCAAGAAAATGAAGAGGTGTCAAAATAATGGTCTTTAATTTGATAAATGAAAAATGGATTCCAGTGCGAAGATTGGATGGGGCACAGGAAATTATTGCTCCGTGGCAGGTTACTGATAATGTCGGCTCAAATCCTATTGTGAGTCTGGATGCAAACCGCCCAGATTTTAATGGGGCGTTAATTCAGTTTTTAATTGGTCTGGTGCAGACAACAATGGCTCCGAAAAAAGATGGGAACTGGAGGGCTGGATTTACTGAACCTCCCGGGACTGATGAACTGAAGATTGCTTTTGAGAAGGTGTCTCATGCTTTTAATCTGGATTGTGATGGACCTCGATTTATGCAGGACTTTGAACTTGATGAAGGGAAAAGCAATCAGATAGATAAATTGCTCGTGGAGATTCCGGGTGATGAAACTATCAAAGATAATGCAGACCATTTTATTAAACGCGATTCTGTAAAAAGAATGTGTTTAGCCTGTAGTGCTATGGCTCTTTTCACATTGCAAACTAATGCCCCCAGTGGAGGAAAAGGGTATAGAACATCTCTTAGAGGTGGTGGTCCATTGACTACCATCGTGATGGGTGATACACTCTGGCAGACTATATGGCTCAATGTCCTAAACGAGTCTGATTTTCTTGATAATTGTGGAAATTCTTCATTGACTGATGATGTTGCCATTTTCCCATGGATGGGACCAACCCGCACCAGTGAGAAGGATCAGTTAACCACACCTGAAGATGTGCATCCTGCACACATGTTTTGGGGGATGCCTCGAAGAATTGTCCTGAAATTCGATTCGGGTGAAACTGAGAATTGTGATGTGTGTGGTTGTGATTCAAACAATCTGGTTACAAGTTATGTCGCAAAGAACTATGGAACAAATTATGAGGGGGGTTGGCGCCATACACTTACACCTTATGGTACAAATAAACAAAATGTGCTTATTCCCAGACATGGAAATCGAGGTGGAATAAGTTTTCGCCATTGGTTGGGATTGGTGCAAAATGACAATGTGAATCGAAACGAACCGGCTAAGGTAGTGCATACATTCAGATTACGGCAGAAGGGATCGGAAAATATTCAATCACCGCAATTGTGGGCATTCGGATATGATTTTGATAATATGAAAGCTCGATGTTGGTATGAAGGAAAAATGCCACTAATAAATGTAGATGATGATATTCGTGAGAATTATGAATCGGTAATTGAGCAATTGATCAAAACTTCTGAGCTTGTGGCGAATAATGTTAGAAAATATGTGAAAGAAGCCATGTTCCGGCGACCTGGAGACGTAAAGGGTGATTTTTCTTTCATAGATAACCGATTCTGGAATAACACTGAACCGGAGTTTTATGCTACACTGGAAAAACTGCGCATTGCACTTTATGATGGGGATGATGCTGTTGTTGGCATAAAACTTCAATGGCTCAATATATTATTCAGAACAGGTGAACAATTATTTGATGAGTATTCACAATCCAATCAGATAGATGTTGCTAATCCAAAACGTATTGCTTTAGCCCACAGAAAATTACGTACGTTCAACCAAAAAAACAACACACAAATAATAAAAATTTTGGATTTGCCTGCTAAACCAATTACAAATAAAGACAATTAAATTCCTAAACTCATAAAGTCAACAGAATACAATGTGAGGTAAATTGAATATGGAACAAACTAAAAGTCTATCATTCGTATCTAATCAAGATGCGCGTGATGCATTGCTGAAATGGTGGACTGCATTGGATGATTCTCGTGGGGACCGGGCTGCATTGAGACGTTGCCATAACCCCACAGAAGTTGCATTTAATCCGGCATTTCATCGACTTAGAATGAAATTCAAGCAGTTTGGTTATGTGAATCAAGAATCACTGGCGTTGATAGCTGGCATCTTGTCTCATGTAAGGAGCAATAATGAGCGTGTACATATTGCAGCACAAATGGCTACACCAAAGTCGGGAAGTACTACTGCTTGTGTTAGTGGACTGCGATTTCGACGTATATTGAAGGTTCAGGATAACACCGATCTATTCGAACCATTGATACGCATTGTACACATGCTTGACGGAACTGTGAATATTCCGTTACTTGCAAATAGTATCTACTGGTGGAATATCAATGATTTTACAAGAAAGGATTGGGCTTTTGCATATTATGATAAAGCACCACATGAATCATAAATTAATATCTTTATAAATTAAAATATAATCTCATAAAGGAGGATAACAAAATGAGTGAATTTATACAACTACATATCTTAGCATCGTACCCGCCATCGAATCTGAACCGTGACGACCTTGGAAGACCAAAAACTGCTGTAATGGGTGGTACCCAGAGGCTTCGGGTATCATCCCAGAGTCTGAAAAGGGCATGGCGAGATTCTGATCTATTTAAGGATGCTCTGTCAGGTCATATTGGAATTCGTACAAAAGAGATGGGAGTTTATGTTTACAAAGCATTAACTACCGGATGCAGTCTGGTGGATACAATTAAAAATGATGCTAATATAAATGAAAAATTCTCCCCTGTCTCAGAGTCCAAGGCAAAGAAATATGCACAGGAAATTGCAGGTGTTTTTGGCAAGGTGAAATCTACAAAGAAAAGTAAGGATGAAGAAGCTGAAGAAACCGAAAATGAGCCTTTTGGAGATTTAAAACTTGAACAGTTAGCTCACTTCAGCCAGGAAGAAATAAATCTGATTGATTTACTTTTGGAAAAATTAGCTAAAAGTGGTGATACACCTACCAAAGATGACTTACTGCTTTTGCGAAAAAAACACAAGGCTGTGGATATTGCTATGTTTGGTCGTATGCTCGCATCCAGTCCAATGCACAATACCGAAGCGGCTGTTCAGGTATCCCATGCAATAACTGTACATAAAGTAGCTGTGGAAGATGATTATTTCACTGCTGTAGATGACCTGAACAATGGTGAGGATAATGCAGGTGCAGCACATATAGGGGAATTGGAATTCGCTTCCGGTTTGTTCTATAATTATGTCTGCATTAACCGCACACTTCTGGCAGATAATCTTGGAGGAGATGGGGAACTAGTGAATAAAGCATTACAAGCTTTAGTGGAAGCTGCTGCAAAAGTTGCTCCGACTGGCAAACAGAATAGTTTTGCATCCCGCGCATATGCGTCATATATTATGGCAGAAAAAGGCACTCAGCAGCCACGCTCATTGTCTGTTGCATTCCTTAAGGCATTGAATGGAAAGGATTTACTGGATGAATCCATATCTGCTCTGAGGGATACGAATGGAAAGATGGAAAGTGTCTATGGAAAATGCAGCGAATCTAATTGCGAAATGAATGCTTATGCTGGCGAAGGTTCATTATCCGGGATTCTTGATTTTGTATCAGATTAGGAGCAAATAGCATGACGAAATATTTAATTTTTCGTCTTTATGGTCCCATGGTTTCATGGGGTGATGTTGCAGTAGGGGAATATCGACCCACATTCGACCATCCTTCAAAATCGGCTGTCATGGGATTATTGGCGGCAGCTATTGGGATTCGCAGGGATGAAGAGGAAAATCTTCGGAAAATGGCAGAGTCATATGATTTTGCTGTGCGGGTGGATGCATCGGGTACAATGCTCCGGGATTATCATACGTCACAGGTTCCTCCTTCTGGTTCGGGCAGGAATACAAAACATTTTGCCACGCGAAAGGATGAACTGGCGGTATCGAAAAGTGATATGAAAACCATCCTTTCTACAAGGGATTATTATTGCGATGCATTGTACACGGTGTGTTTGTGGGGTAAAGTGGATGAAGTTCCATATTCCCTTGAAACTCTGGCGCAAAAACTGAAGGAACCGGAGTTTGTCCTGTATCTTGGGCGTAAATCCTGTCCTCTGGCTATGCCTGTTGATGCAAAAGTAATCAGTGGTGCGAATATACAAGACGTGCTCAGTATGATGAAGATAGATGCGCTTCTTACCAACCTGCAAAAAGATGCCAGTATGAGGTTATACTGGGAAGGGGTTCACGATGCTGGTGTGCCAGCGTTGCATATAATAACAAGGCGTGATGATCCGTTGAGTCGCAGGCGATGGCAATTTGCGGATCGAAAGGAACAGTTTGCTGTTGTACAGCCAAGTGGGAGGGATGATTGATGTATATGAGTCGAATCAGGTTGCAACCAGATGCATCTGAGAACAAGGACTTCTGGAAAAGTTTGGGTGATACCTATCAGATTCATCGTTTACTCTGGTCATTGTTTGCAGACGATCCACAAAGAAGCCGGGATTTTTTGTATCGCCATGAGAAATCAGAGAATTTACCAACGTTTTACTGTGTGGCTGAACGCATCCCTGAAGATATGAGTGATATGTGGCAGATTGAATCTAAGCTTTATGAACCCCTCTTACATGTTGACCAGAGGCTGTCGTTTTCACTGTGTGCAAATCCAATCCGCACAAAACGCGATGATGATAAAAAACAGCATCGTCATGATGTGGTCATGAATGCCAAGAATCAATTAAAGCAGGAAGGTGTTCCAAGAGGAGAATGGCCGTCAGAAGCAGAGATTGTCCAAGAGCAAGGCTTTGAGTGGCTGGCACGAAAAGGTGAACAGTATGGATTTATGGTTGGAGAGCATGAAGTTCGGGCAGATGGCTATCGTCAAGAGCGGTTCTATAAAGCAAAGGGAAAACATCAGGTTAATATCAGCACGATTGATTTCACCGGATTATTGAATGTAACTGACCCTGAACGCTTTAAGAATGCTCTTTATGGTGGGATCGGTCCTGCAAAAGGTTTTGGCTGTGGATTGTTGATGGTGAGGCGTCCATTAATGTGAGGTGATGTAATACTTCCAAAACTGAAGCCTATAGCGATAAAAGAACGAATATCCCTGCTGTTTTTAGAAAAGGGAGAGCTTGACGTTTTAGATGGAGCGTTTGTGCTTCTGGACAAAAACGGAGTGCGAACCCACATTCCCATTGGGAGTGTTGCATGTCTTATGCTTGAACCGGGGTCCCGTGTTTCTCATGCTGCGGTAGCTCTTGCTTCCCGCGTGGGATGTTTGCTTATATGGGTTGGTGAGGCGGGCGTACGTCTCTATTCCGCAGGTCAGCCTGGAGGAGCACGATCTGATCGTCTTTTGTATCAGGCGAAATTGGCTCTTGACGATGAAGCAAGGCTCAAAGTGGTTCGCAAGATGTATGATTTTCGTTTTGATGAGGAAGTCCCTTCCAGTTACAATGTGGAACAGCTACGTGGTATGGAAGGTGCACGAGTGAAGAAGATGTACGAATTATTGGCTAAACGCTATGGTATTGATTGGAAAGGACGCAAATATGATAGTAGTAAATGGGGGAGCGGGGATTTACCGAACCGTTGCTTAAGTTCTGCCACTGCTTGCCTTTATGGTGTCACAGAAGCGGGTATACTGGCAGCAGGGTACGCTCCTGCCATAGGTTTTGTTCATACTGGGAAGCCTCTTTCTTTCGTTTACGACATTGCTGATCTATTTAAGTTTGAAACGGTTGTGCCAGTTGCTTTCAGGGTTGCGGCTCAAAATCCAAATGACCCAGAAGGTGCCGTGCGTCGGGCATGCAGGGACGCATTCAGGGAAACTAAACTGCTTCGAAATATAATTCCGACTATTGAGGAGATTCTGGCAGCAGGATGTATTTCCCTCCCAGAGGCAGCACCAGATGCTTTGCAGCCCGCGATTCCAGAGGAAGAGGGGATTGGTGATGTTGGTCATCGTCACTGAAAATGCACCCCCCAATCTTCGCGGGAGATTGGCCGTGTGGCTATTGGAAGTACGTGCAGGTGTGTATGTTGGTGATTTTTCTGTAAAGGTAAGAGAGATGATATGGAAACATGTTGAAAAAGGATTAGATGATGGGAATGCGATTATGATCTGGAATGCACAAAATGAAGCTGGATATGATTTTCTAACCATTGGGGGAAATCAGCGTATCCTAAAGGAGATGGACGGGATAAAATTGATATCTTTTGTGCCAATTGATTAAGAAAAAAAACTGAAATTTGAGTGTTTAATGACAATAAAAGGAGATGCCATGAATACAAAATGTTCATTTTTGGTCGACACTTTAAAAATTTGCGAACAGCATCATTTTTGTTCAAATGCCCCGTGCACCGGAAATCTGTTGCCTTATAATCATATAAGAGGTGAAGAGTGTTCCCCACACACGTGGGGATGAACCGATGAACCTGTGGAGGAACCGGTTGAGAATGGTGTGTTCCCCACACACGTGGGGATGAACCGGGATATGGACGGTGAAGCAGAGGGATACGCTGGTGTTCCCCACACACGTGGGGATGAACCGATGGATTAACAGAGTTTTTCACATCTACAATCGTGTTCCCCACACACGTGGGGATGAACCGTGGAACGGCTGGGGCATACGATGTAACAGATGGGTGTTCCCCACACACGTGGGGATGAACCGTTATTTCTGAGTCCGGGTATTGTTCATGGAGCGTGTTCCCCACACACGTGGGGATGAACCGTAGCCCGGAGAGCCGCACTCCAAGCCATATAACGTGTTCCCCACACACGTGGGGATGAACCGATACTATCGTATTTTTACCCCTGGCGGATTCCGTGTTCCCCACACACGTGGGGATGAACCGGTGGCAAGGTCTTGACCAGATCGCCGAGACCGGTGTTCCCCACACACGTGGGGATGAACCGCTCATGGACGAAAACGCGGGATTGATTGAGGGGTGTTCCCCACACACGTGGGGATGAACCGATATTGGTAATCATTCTTTCCGGTCAGGTTGAGTGTTCCCCACACACGTGGGGATGAACCGAGTATCAGAGAGCCCAGAAGCTACTTGGTGAAGTGTTCCCCACACACGTGGGGATGAACCGATGATCCCGAATCCAACTGAGAAGGAAGACAAGTGTTCCCCACACACGTGGGGATGAACCTTTTCAATGTATACCATGGTCAGAGGGACGAATGTGTTCCCCACACACGTGGGGATGAACCG
>JAFGQV010000113.1 GCA_016935475.1 Methanosarcinaceae archaeon | reverse complement strand
TTTATCCTTGCTGCACAAAAGTGGTTTCAATGTTCAGGTCACCACTTACTGATGAACTGGGAGAATCACATGCAGGGGGACGGCTTGCAATGGCAATGCGGTTTGCAGGATATGGAGCCATTGTTATTACAGGACGTGCGGAGCGACCTGTATATCTTGCAATCCACAACGATGATGTTGCGTTTAAGGATGCGTCTTCGATCTGGAGTCTGTCTTCTACTACCGATATCGGAAAGATACTTCGCGCAGTAGAACCAGCTACAGGTAAGCGTAGTATCATCAGGATAGGAGTAGCAGGTGAGAAAGGAATCGAATACGCTAATGTAAATGTTGACACATATCGGCATTTCGGAAGGTTGGGACTCGGAGCCGTGTTCGGTGCCAAGAATCTGAAAGCCATTGTGATTTCCGGTGATAAGGAAGTAAACGTTCCAGACAAAAATATATATAATGATGTATATAAAAAACTATTTGACCAAATTGTTAGAACCGATCTGATGGAGAAATACCACAATCTCGGCACATCCGAAAACATACTTCCGTTGAACGAGCTAAGTGGTCTTCCGACCAGAAACCTCCAGCAGTCCTTTTTCGAATATGCTGATACCATTTCTGGCGAGAAATTTGCGGACAATTATCTTATCAGAAAGATTTCTTGTGCCCATTGTCCAATTGGGTGCATACATATTGCTATGCTAAAAACAGCATTTGCGCCATCACATGAATTTGAAGTGATACATGTTTCATACGATTATGAACTCTTGTATGCTCTGGGTACCAACCTTGGCATATTAACTCCAGAAGGAGTACTGGAATTGATCGACCGCTGTGAGCGCTACGGAGTTGACATCATCAGCATGGGAGTTGTACTTGCTTGGGCAACTGAGATGTCAATGCAAAAACGAATTTCATCTGATGATACAAAGGGAGTTTCGTTAAAATGGGGTGACATCAAAGGTTATCTTCGTGCAATTGACCTTGTCATAGAATCACCAAACGAGTTTTATTCTGCGCTTGCCAGGGGAGTGGTCTTTGCATCAGAAAAATATGGTGGTGAAGACTTTGCAATACAGGCAGGCGGGCTTGAAATTCCGGGGTATCACACAGGTATAGGGAATATTATAGGGCTAACTGGAGGAGTAAGGCACTCGCACCTGGACAATGCGGGATACAGTGCCGACCAGAAAGCATTTAAGAATGGGCTTTCGGACGAAGAGATAATTGATCTCCTGATATATCAGGATGATCTGCGAGGAGTTCTTAATTCACTTACCATCTGTTTGTTTTCACAGGCCATATACACCTACGACACTATAATAGAGGCACTTGAAGCTATTGGGATCAAGAAATCAAAAGATGAACTTATGAAACTTGGGAGGGACATTTTCATGGCAAAATACGAGCTGAAGCGAAAGTTCGGTTTTAGTCTTGATGATGTGAAATTTCCATCCCGCTTCTTTGAAACATCCACAACTAATGGTATGATCGATGAAGAAAGAGTTCAAAAAGCACTTGGGATGTATAGAGCCAAACGAGGGATATGATTGCCAGAAATCGATAGAGTAGGGAATAAGGTGATTGTTTGGAAGTGATGGGTGTATGTGCCATTTGCGGCAGGGGTAAAAAATTGTTCACATGCCCGCTATGTGGAAGATTGGTGTGCGGGGAGTGCATGGATGCATCAACTGGAATATGCAGGCAGTGTTCACATGGAAGAATAGACGGTTCCCGAACAGAGGTCGCATTTCACTGAGAAACTTAAAAGTATAAATGCTGTTGAGTGACATTTGATTTGCATATTTGATCAAAGCCTGACCAGATAATCCTTGCCATCTCTTGTGGCTGCAGAAAGTGTATTGTCTGCTATCATCTGATTTATCCTGGCATCAATTTCATCTGAATCATATCGTGTGGAGAGAAGGCTCTTGACAATGTCTCTTTTTATTTCGGCACCATGAGGCATGTACATCAGTATATTGCCCTCCAGCCTGTCCTTTTTGTCAGCAGGTTTTGTTGACGATGGTGTGGATAATGGCACTGGCTGTGGTGTTACAAAAGCAGGAACATCAGGACTTTGAGAGGACAGCGAAGACTGAGACATTTTTCCAGGCAGGTCAGACTCTGGCATTGCAAAGGGAGGCTGAGCCGATTCATCGAATAGTTTTTCTGGTGCTGCAATAGGTGAGCCGGACGCAATTTCTTCTGCTGGTTCGAGGTCCGGCATTACAATGGAAGGTTCTGATGCGAGTTCTTCAGGAAGTTTTAAGTCTGGAATTGAAAAAGGTGAACCTGTAGTTTCATCAGATCGTATTTCTGGTGCTGCAATGGATGATGTGGTTGGAATTTCTTCTGCCAGTGTGGGGTCTGGAATTTCAAATGTGAATTTATGAACAGGTTCTTCTGCTGACTTCATGTCCTGCACTGTTTCATCATAAAGGGATCTTATTTCAATTGCCGGGGTTGGTTGTACCTCTGTTTTTATGTCCTTTGGTATTGACTGCAAGGTTAACTGGACATCACCAATCTTAGCCTCAAGCCCATGCAACCGGTTAGTTAATCCCCCTATTTCATCCCGGAGAGCATCCAGATCTCTTGAAGATGGAGCTATGCCCTCTTCCCCAGATCCCGCAGCCAATCCCTGCTCGATAAGTTTTCGTACAAACAAACTTTTGTTCTGGATCTTAGACAAACTCTCAAAAAGGTCATCTGACATGCTAATAGTAAGCCTTTTCATGGAAAATCAACTCATACAATATATGAATGCCTCATATAATGTATGCACTAATCATACAAATACATACTTATTGGAAGCCATGCAGTTATACTAGACTAAAATGTTTATCGGATGGCTGGCCGATGGCTCGATATCGAGGTCTGCAGAAGCTTCTGACATCATAATGTCCCCCATTGCAGCCAGCGGAAATGTATATGGCGCGTTTTCGATGGGACCGTAGAGAACAAAATCACCGGCTGCAGCCTGCTGCAAGCATGTAGATCCAATGTCACACATCCTGTAGATAAGTGGATCATCTTTTCGTTTTGCTTTGAGCCAGTTCCAGGCAGAAGGTGCATTATGTATACCTGAACCCACAGGGTAACCCCATTTTGCTTTTGCAACGAGTGTCATCCTGAGTGCAATTCCGGCACCATTGCCCAGTGGAACAATACTGGGATCTATCAAGATGTTTGCAATTCCACATTTCTGCGCGATGTCCAGAAGTCCGCACTCCATTACACCACCACCGTTCTCAAGCAGCGCCATCCTCCCTTGCAGGGAAGAGTCCATTGCATTGAATCCAAGAAGTATAGAACTATCAACATCGGATTGTTTCAGTGCTTCACATTCCTCGTCTGTGATGCTCATGTTGATCGAATTATATACGGTCTTGTCAGCAAGCCCGATGTTTGTGACATGCTCAAGAGCATGCATCCGCACTGAAGCTTCAGGAGAATCGATGAGAAAAGGTGCATCAGTAATATTCACAATGAAATCTATATAATTGCATATACTTTTTTGTGTCATCCCGAAAATATGTATCAAATGAGGATTTCCTGTTTCATCAGAATTGGTTTCCTGAACGTTCACAAGTGTTTCCGCTGCATTTCTGTCAAACACGCCTGCTACTTCATCTTCCACGATCTTATGGTTGTTGTAAAATATCGTACCTGCCAGTGCAGTGGGCAGTTCCCCGGGTTGCCCCCCGATCTTTACACCCGCGACGTTGACTATCTCCTGCTCTTTTTGAAACCTGAACATCATCACAACCTCTTATCCTGATATATACATATTTCATACAATTCATATTTTAATACTGCAATGGTAATACTGATTAATACATGTTCATACAAATTAAAAGCGGACTAAATACATTCTTCAGCATATACAACCCCTGAGAGTGCATCGATCATGAAATCGTCGGAGATCATGATATCACCAGAAACCGGTTTATCAGAGATTGTATGCTTCTTCTTTGCAGCCCCTACGACCATGGGTTCTTCATCATGAATACTGCCTTTGTTCCTATATTCATCCACCAGTTGATGTATTTGTTCAATATCGGTCAGACCGATATGCTCTATGAGTTGGATCTGACGTTGAAAATGGTCAATAGCATCCTCCGGGATATTTTCGATGAACGGAATGGCACCACTTGACCCAATGATCCTTCCGCGTTCATCGATCCCATTCTGATGAAGCGCAACAAGCGTTTGCCCTGCAAGATGTCCGCGGGATTCACCCCCGCAAATAATTATATACCTGATGTTTGAATTGGAGATCATATTTGCGACTATTTTTTCGACCCCAAGGTTCTCTGTTTTGCAGCTACCCCAAATAGAAGCCTTAAGGTATGGTTCAATTGTGCTTGCGAGAGTTACCACCGCGACCCTTGAATCAGGTGTGCCAACAACGTAATCACCTTTGACGACTGGCCATTCTGGTGCAATTGGTTCCAAGATCATCACCTTAGTTTTGTATTTCTGTTCTTGTAGATAAAGTATGGCTCGATGCCCAAGCAAACGCCTACCATGTCGCGTTAACTCTTAAACAAAAAATAAGCCCCTTTCATTATATGTACATTATTATGTTTATATTATTATATGTATATTTATATGTGCGTACTCTTGTGCATATAGATTTGCTATGAACCTTATGCAAGCCGTTTGTTCCTTTCGTTCTTTATATCCACCAGCGCACTGGCAAGCATAATTGCCTTTGTGTAATGCCCACCCACACGTGAAGTATCCACAAATACATAATCATCCATAAGTACTGGAGCGCCAATACCATCCCCACCACCTAAGAACACAAGGGTCCTGAAAATCAGGTTTCCTGAAATACCATCCGGCGCAAGAATAATGTCTGCTTCCTTGATCGCGTCCTCTATCAAAATGGTATAATTATTTGCATTAATTCCAAGTTCCCGAACACGATTGGTCACAAAGTCCGCATCAACCATCGTGCGGTCAACTCTCCTGTTACGCCCAAGGTCACCAAGTCTGCCACCGGATAAAATACCGACTACCGGCTCAATACCAAACCTGCGCGTATGTTCAACAGCCAGCCTGATAAATTCTATTTTGTCTGCAACATCATTACCTTCATCGATTCCCACCGGTGCAAGGAAAAAAGGAACATCCTCACCGGTTAGAAGTAACGCAAGACGATGAAGTTTTTCCATACCAAGAACCTCCTTGAGATGTGCAAGTGTCTCTGAGGCACGTGCCGTACCCCTTACTGCCGCATCAACGGCTCTTGAAACAAGGAGGTCCCCCAGCATCTTTTCAGGGTTATCGGCATCCACAATTTCCAGATCAGTTCCGACCTCTTCGATCTCCTTTTTGTTCCCGACCAGAACAACCTGTGCAAAACCTGCATCCTGGGCAGCTCTGGCACTTGCCAGTATTTTTTCAGATGGAGTCCGTATCCCGATCGCAACTCTTGCTTTGTTTGCAACCGCTCGTTTTTCGATTTTGTCCAGTAGATCTACTGTGTTTTTTGAACCCATGTCAACCAGCCTGCCAGAGTAATTATCAATCAGAACCATAGAAGAAATGCAAACATTAATTAATTTTCCGTTTCATAAACGGTGACCACATATGACAATAGCAACCGAATGGGCTGAAAAATACCGGCCTTCTGCACTTGCAGACGTAGTTGGCAATAAAAATGCAGTCGAGACACTGCGAATATGGAGTGAGGAATGGCTACATGGCATACCAGAGAAACGTGGGCTCATTCTCTACGGGCAGGCAGGGATTGGAAAAACATCTACTGTACATGCTCTAGCGCAGGATTTTGGATGGGAGGCTGTCGAGCTCAATGCAAGCGACCAGAGAACTGCCGACGTTATTGAAAAGATCGCAGGTTCGGCTTCGAAGATGCGTACCCTGACCGGAACTGCCGGGAAGAGGTTGATAATCCTTGATGAAGCAGACAACATACATGGCACCAGCGACCGCGGCGGTGCGCGTGCAATTGGTGACATCATAAAAAAGACCAATCAACCGATTGTACTTATTGCAAATGACCTGTATGGTTTATCATCGTCTCTTCGGGGTTTGTGCCAGGAGATCAAGTTCAATACGTTGCAGAGTCGTTCCATGATCCCTGCACTAAAAAATATATGCCGCGAGGAAGGCATAATGTGTGGTGTTGGTGTCATCGAGAAAATTGCCGAGAACGCCGGTGGAGACCTGCGAAGTGCAGTGAATGACCTGCAGGCTGTTGCCATGGGTCGGAACGAGATATATATAGAAGATATTGCCACCTCGCAGCGGGATACGAAGGAATCCATCTTCAAAGTACTTGCAAAGATCTTCAAAGGTACCGATCCAAAGACCGCACTTGAAGCGACCTATGGACTGGATGAAAGTCCCGAGGACCTGGTACACTGGATCGACGAGAACCTGCCGGTCCAATACGAAACAAAAAACAAAGAGGGGGTTGATGTCGACATCAGTACAGGGTTCAATTATCTCTCCCGTGCAGATATGTTCCTCGGGCGTGTTAAAAAACGGCAGAACTACCGGCTCTGGCGTTATGCAAGTGTGCTTATGACCTGCGGAACAGTGGTGACCAGATCACACATACATGGTGGTTTTGTTAAGTACCAGCCACCCTCTTTGTGGCGAAGGCTCGGACAACTGCGTGCAAAGCGGAATATGCGGGACAACATTGCCTCAAAGATAGGTGAACATTGCCATGAATCCATGCGATATGCACGTGCAGACCTGACCCCCATATATTCCCGAATGCTAAAGGACGAGGAATATGCGGTTGATGTGGCAGCGAGTTTGGATCTCGATCTTGATGAACTTGCCTATATGAGTGGAAGCAAGAAAGTCACTAAGAAACTTCAGGATATCCATGCTCGTGTGCAATCACTTCTTGCAGACAAGGTTGCGAAGGATATTGAATTCTTTGCAGCTCCGGCATCTGATGGATCGGCTCAAAAAAAGAAACAGATAAAACTTGACCAGATTTCAAACAGTTCCGGAACTGTGGATCAAAGTGTAGTCGAAAGTACTGAAAATACCGCACCCAAAAAATATCAACGCCAGAAACCACAGAAGACACTGTTCGACTTTTGAACCGGAATAAACATATCTAATGATCCATAGCTTTGCGTATGAAGTACAAAAAATCCTACAACCCTACAAAATGGTGGGAATATGAGCGGGTAGGGGAGTGGGGGGTTGGAAAAGAGAATAACCCGCTCACAAGCCTTGAGAAAGAGGGTAATTACATATATATATTTCGATTTTATTTGTCCTTTTGTATATCAGATGTACAGTTGCAGTCCATATTTTTGTAGCACTGGAATGTAAGAGGATAATGTACAGCTCTGGAGCAACTTATCGACAGGCGGGGTAGCCAAGTTTAACTAGAACATTTTACACGTAAATGATGAAAAACATTAAATCCAAAGTTAGATATGTTGTGGTCAATTATTAACTGTAT
>JAFGQV010000112.1 GCA_016935475.1 Methanosarcinaceae archaeon | reverse complement strand
TTTAAGTCTTTCTTCTGGAATCGGCTCTTTGAATGTAACTTTAAGGTTATAAACTTTATCCGCCTTTGATGTCTTCAAGGTCTCGATCATGGACCGCGAGACAAATTCCAGTCCATTCACCTCCACCTTCCCGGCTGCACAATCATTGATTTCCTGCTCAAGTTTCTCAAGATTGATACTTCGCCGCGAAGGTTCGACCGCCTCAACGACAAAAGGTCTTCCGGTCCCGAGCATCAGCGCATCTATATCTTCGCGTCCCGCGCCGTGGAATTTTGTATCGGCGCACTGCGCAGCCATTATAACAGGATCGCGGATCAGTTCATCCACTGACTCGGGATACTGCTTGCCGGTGAAATTACATTTTTCACATCCTTTGCCACCGCAACTACGGCACGGCCATCTTGTCTGGGGGATCCCACGGATCAATTTCCGGTATCTGCCAAGAATATAGACAGACCTTACCTGAAGTGATACCTCCTCTTTTGCAAGGTCCAGTGTTACCAGAATGTCAGGATTTTCGAACTCAACTTCCTTCCCGGTCTTTGCAGCGATCAGCTTGCCAACCTCGCGGTTCAATTCAGATTTTAGCTGCTCGGCATGGGTTGCCCCGGATTCGGTCCAGAGAATTTCTTCATTTTCACTCAAAAGCCCACTCATCTTCGTGCCAACAAGGAAACTTGAATATTCGATATCTCCAATTGCTGAAATTGCGCGCTCGGCCCAGTCATCAAGTTTACCAAAAAGACCGCCACATACCCAGCATTTTTCATCCTCTCCCTCAATATGCAGTACCTTCCTGGCAAAGATGCTGCTTGGTGCAAGCTCTTTTAAAATAGTGTCATCCATCTCGTCCTTTAACAGACGGTCACCTTCCATGGCGAGCGCGAGTTTAACCGCACGTCCGCGTTCATCGTTTGTAAGACCTGTGGACAATTTTGCAAATTGCCGGCCCATACAGTGATCGCATGTGGGCCCTTCATGGGTTATTTTTTTTGCAATTTCCAGTATGTTCATGTGATCACTTCGAGTCAACGCAATAAATTAATAATATATTGATGGAACGGTTTTCAGTAGATACCCTGTGAGTAGATATAATGCTTTCCGGTCAACGCAACAGCCGTTCACTCGGTAGCAACCCTGTCCAGTTCATTGTTGACAAGTATTGTACAATGGTCAGAATGAAGGGACACTGGTCCAACCGATAGGATCCTGGCACCTGCGGTTAAGATCATCTGTTCTTCGTTTTCGGTCACGCCCATATGGTCACCCATGATGAACACTGCGTCCGCCAGTGATGCGGAAACATCCCTGATGTCACCTCCATCCTCCCGGAGATATACCATGGGTATACCTTTACTTTTGAACTCATCGAGCAATGTTCCAAGTTCACCGCGCCGGAGCCATACGCCCGGTGTGGATTGGACCTCGTGGTCGACGGCATTTTTGGCAAGTGCTTTTTTAATAAGCGAACCGCTGCTTCTCTCATCCGGGTTTAAGTATCTCAATTTCTCGCCATCAAAGCGTATGATCTTTCCGGGGTCGGGTTCACCAAGTAACAGGAGATGCACCTGCACATCCCGCCGCATGCCATGAGACAGGAAAAGTGCATTGTTTACGCACCTGCACAGTATGTCCATTCGCCCGGCAGACCCGGGCATGTCATTCAGTGGAAAATCGCCTGATGTTACGGCTTTATGACCTATTATCAAAAAATGTCGCATAGGGCACTATAGTTATACAGATTATATAAGGTCTTTTTGGAAGGGTGGCTTTTTGTAGAAAGTCCGATTTTTGCCTAACTTTATACACAGACTGCTGACTTTCCACATAGAATTAAAATTGAACATGCAGGAGGTGATAAAATAGAAAATATTATATACAGTAAAAATATTATATAGATTATAAATCCAATGATAAAAATGTGTGGTGATTCATTTGGGTGAAACACAAGAATTCTTAGAAAGGGTATGTGAAAGCTGTGAGTATTACGGTGATTGCAAATGGGATTATAATCCTGAAGAATGCCCACATTCAGATTTCTAAGCTAACTTTTAAAATTAAGTATATGTTAAGAAACAATAGCAAACACTAAGGCAGGTCTTCTCGTACCAGAGAAAACTCCTCGGTGGAGCTGCCTTAATGCATGATATTTGCTATTCCCATTTTTATTATCCTTCTCTGTAGGCAGGGTTCAAGTATCTTACTATGATTATTTTATTGTAGGTGTAATTATACACTTGACAGTTATGCTGTTGAGGTCATTTCCAATATGTTTAACTATGAAAGTTTTAATATATTATTCTGTAAAGATTATGTGCGGTGAAAATACGAATTTTGAAATTGAAGAGTATGATTATATTGATAATCCGTGGACCTTAAGAAAAGGAGTTATGGTAGTAGATATCGAAGCTGAGGAAGGGCGTTTTTATGATGACCCATTATCTTCCAAGTTTCGTTGTGGAGTAATTTACAGTTATGACGACGATAAATACTACACTTTTGAGGACCCGGAAGAACTCACAAAAATGCTCAACAAAGCAAAGGCTATCGTATCATTTAATGGGGAATACTTTGATTTTCCAATTCTTTCACTTCGTGGAATGAAAACCAACGAGGATGGAAGCAGAAGAGTTACACCGTCTAAAGCATTATCCTATGACATAATGGACACAATTTTTTCTCTACGTTCAAATCGTAAAAAAAGAAATAAATTTCCAAGCCTAGATGAGTTAATCTATACCCATTATGGTGTTCATAAAAAGAAATATGATATCAAAAATCCTGAAAAAGTACTTGATCACTGTCTTGAAGATGTTAGATATACAAAAATGCTTTATGAAGAAAGTAAATGGAAAGTCCCTATTAAAAAAGTTAAAAGAACTAGGCCAAAAGTTCATGTCTGTTTTAAGGATATTGAATGCAGAATGATGATACCTTATTTGCCGGATAATATTCGAATACCATGTCCAACATGTGATAGCATTGTAATGGATTTGAATGATTTTGATAGTTATTTACTTCCACTTTTGAGCAAAGACTATATGTGTGATACTAGGCCACGTGTCACATGCTCAAAGTGTAATACATTAATTTTTAGACTGGTCATAATTAATTGGGGTCCCTATATAAAAATTATAACTTATGGGAAGCAAGACTGTAGAATTAATCCAGAAGAATGTGATTTTAATAATCCTGATAATCCATGCAAAAGAACAAGTAAATGTTTTTCAGGTAGAACTAAATGGAAATATGTAGATCTGCCACCAGCATATCAATTATCAATGAATTTTGAACCATAGCCGCAGATAAACACAGATGCACGCAGATGGCGTTGTGCAAATCAGCGTTTATCTGCGTGCATCTGTGGTTTATAATATGGTAGAGGATTTCTACAGAGCCTAAAAAAATTTGAGCCTGAGTGATGATTAAAGGATTCGTAGGTTAGGTGGTTTTATAAAGTCAGATTATTGCCCGACTTTTTACACAGCATGAACTTTTTACACAAAGCCGGAGATAGTCCATGTTAATGCACAATCACTCTGTCCTGTGACCTTATAGTCAGTCATAAGACAAACGGGTTTTTTCATCGGATAATGTTGGCTGGATAAGTTCCTTCCATTTTGGGGAGTCCCATGTTCCCAGCTTATCGTGCACATTAAGGTATTTTTGGGGGATGGGATGCGTTCCAATGACCACATCCATGCCGTACCTTTCTTTGATAAAACTACGGAAATGATTTATTCTGGGGCAGGGAGGATATCCCACAACCAGACCTGTGGCAAGGTGAATGACCTGCGCACCGTTTTTCTTCATTTCCTCCGGGGCATATTCGATATTCCCACCCGGGCAACCACCGCAACTGGTGAACCCGACCAGTTCCACCTCATCCTCACCGTAAATACTGAATGCCCCTTCCCTGTTATGGAGAGCTTTGAGGCATTTGCCGCCGGCACAGGTACTGTAGCGGTTGCAGATAATTATTCCAACCTTGATCTTATCTTCCATTTTATTTCCTCCAGTGACAAGAAAATCCTCCATCCGGCAGGATTTACTTGGAGACCTTGGACTCACGTTCAAGGAGTCCGACAGAGTCGGACTAACATAATTTTCTAAATTATATACAATCAAAATATAACCGGTTTACATTACATTTAAGAATTCTGAATTTTTACAGCGGTTATTTAGATTGGATATCGGTCTTCTTTTCAACTGAAGCCACCAAAATATATCAAACTAATTGAAGGCGTGATTGAATAGGTTTTTATGCAAACATGCAACATTAATCGAGTAGTGATCCCGATGCGAACGATAGACTGGAACAAGGAATCAAAGACGATCATGATGATCGACCAGACCCTTCTGCCAAAGGAGTACAGGGTCATTGAATGTGCAACCTTAAGTTCACTGTGTGAGGCAATAAAGACCCTGCGTGTCCGTGGTGCACCAGCTCTCGGGGCAGCAGGCGGTTTTGGAGTTGCACTTGCCGCCACCCTGAGCAGTGCAAATACCATGGATGCCCTGATAAAAGACATGGATGTTGCCGCAAGAACCATTAAAGCCACACGTCCAACAGCCGTAAACCTTGCATGGGGTGTTGACAGGGTGATGCACGCGGTTTCAGATGCCTATGACGTGGACGGTATCCGGGACATTGCGATCAGTGAAGCGGTGCGGATCGCTGATGAGGATGTTGCCATCAACAAAAAATTGGGAAGCTATGGCGCAAAACTGCTGGATGACGGTGATACCGTGATGACGCACTGCAATGCCGGCAGACTGGCATGCGTGGACTGGGGAACTGCTCTTGGGGTCATACGTTCGGCTGTAGAAGAAGGAAAGGAGATCAAGGTCATATCATGCGAAACACGTCCCTTGAACCAGGGAAGCAGGATCACCACATGGGAACTGATGCAGGACAACATTCCTGTCACGCTTATCACTGATTCCATGTCAGGTCACGTAATGCGGCAGGGGATGGTGGATAAGGTGATCGTGGGAGCAGATAGGATCACAGAGGATGTGGTGTTCAACAAGATCGGGACATATACGCATTCTGTGATCGCAAGGGAACACGAAATTCCGTTCTATGTAGCTGCACCAATATCTACATTTGATTTCAAAGGATGGGAAGGCAGCGTTAAGATCGAACTCCGGGAACCGGATGAACTGCGCTTTTTTGGAACCGAGCAGCTTGCACCTGCTGACGTTCCTGTGTACAATCCCGCATTTGATGCAACCCCCATGGAGAACATCACTGCAATAATCACCGAGCGCGGTGTGTTCCATCCGCCGTTCCTGCTGGATGAGGTTCTGGCGTAAATGAGAATTTGGTTTTCTGATTGGGACCAATGAACGATCTATTCTCAAAACTCAAAAAACCGCAAGATCCTGAACTAAAAAACACATGGTGAGGCCATCAAATTAGATTTTTGACTTAAAAACCTATTCTATTTTTCAGTAACCTCGTTACGTTTTTTTTTGGGGGGGGGCGGTA
>JAFGQV010000111.1 GCA_016935475.1 Methanosarcinaceae archaeon | reverse complement strand
GTCCTCTGTGATCTCGGTGGTTTTTTTAATTATCGCTGATTAGAAACAATATGGTATTAGTCAATATTGTTTGGTTTCCGACTATAAATTGTCATCATGGTCCACTTCATATAGAATTCTATAATTTCCAACTCTCACACGAAACAGTTTTTCTCTATATCCTTCCACAATTTTTGAATCATGTGAAACAGGGTCGTGTTTCAGCTTTTCAATTCTTTTAAGGATTCTGATGGCAGGAGTCTTATCAAGGGATTTTAAGAATTTGACTGCCTGTTTAGAATAAAAAATCTCAAACATTACAACCCAATTTCTCTTTTAAGTTCTTCATGAGAAGTAAGTTTACCGGATGATTTTTCATCCCTGTACTCATTTAAGGAAAGATAATCATCTTCGGTCATAATTGAATCTATATCAACCATATGATCCTTTATAAAATCGAGGTCTTCCCTTATTGCCCTCAATTCATGTACAATTTCTCCGGAGTCAATTGCTTCAGGCATATTTAGAAGTAAATCTGTATAATTACTTAAATATACCTCTCTTTGTGATCGTCAGTACAAAAATGGACAATATTGATTATCATCTCACTACAAGAGCATCGTCGCCAGAGTAAACCCGTTCATGGCACTCTACGACGAGCTGGAGGCGAAACTGAAGCAATCGCAGACCCACGGCGGAAATTGATGGAAGCGATGGTGGGGGAGCTGGTGGAATTTTCAATTCTCAGGCGGCACGCCAGTTTTTCGTCGTCATTTCCTTATCTTGATCTTAGGGGTGAAAACAGCCATGTCAGTGACCAGGTATTCGCAGAAAGCGTTTCCATTCTCCATAGCACCGTTGTACCGGACCACTGCACCGTATGGCTGGAAAGCCATGAAATTAACAAAACCAACAGCAACGATGGAATCGGACTGGTCGTAATATACCACCTTTTCGGTATTGAGGGAAACATCAAGATCGGTGGTAGAGAACGCAATCGTTGTTGGTCTTTTCCTGCTGTGCTTGGTCTCTTCTATCCAATCCGTCTCATTTATCGTAATCTCATCGCCCGAGTATTTCGCGATCACCTTTCCGGTATGCTTGTCCAGCAAGGTCAGGTGTTTGTACGAATAATTATCGTAACCATCCTCAAGACCCCTCACAGCATAAGCAACCACCTGATGGTTCTCTGTGGTCACCTCGAACCAGTTCCAGCCATGCATATCCATGGGCCATGTGCCGCCGTTGCCTGTCATGGGGATCATGTGGTCCATATATCCCTCACCCTGTGTGACCATGTATCTTTTGCCGCCAACAACTATTGAACCCCGAAGGATGCCATAGGAATCCTCGTATGCAGTGAAATGAAGGGGGCGGTCTGCCTGGTCGTTTGTCCTGTCTGTAATTGTCTGGAAAGAGAGGTCCATTTTCATCCCATCTGCTGCATAAGAAAGGTTATAGCCCGATTCTTTAGAGCCATCGAACTTCTTTGAGCCATCCGGGTACAGGTATTCTGCGTAAGGCGTACCCAGTGCGATATAGTTACCAAGATTTTCCTGAGGGACATGGGTCTCAACAAAATGGAAGTCATCTTTGTCGCCATCAGAATAGAATCCCGAGAAAGTAAGCATGTGTGAAAGCTGTTTTCCAGCCGGGTTAGCAAAAAAAGGGGATTCCTGATGTGCCAGCACAACAAAAAATCCGATATCCTTTTTTTCACCATCATCAGCCACTAATATTGCAGTGCCGTTCAGGTACCACCACTCAGCCATGAAGTCTGTATCGAAATCCTTTTCCAGGTGCCCGCCTTCCGAAATGTCCACTACATCTATTTTTGTCCTGATCGAACCTACCATTGTCTGAACTGTCGAAGGTGTCTGTTCAGTGTACATAAGGAGAGGCAATATGCTAGCTATTCTACCCGGATCCAGCTTCATCCAAGCTTATTCTTATCCTTAAACATTTATCTGCTTTACTAATTCTCTTCCGAAAGCGTAAAGGTCAGCCGGGTGTCTTGAAGTGATAAGATTGCCGTCGACCACCACTTCCCGGTCCTCATAAATGGCACCTGCTAACTTGAGGTCGTCCCTGATCGCAATATAACATGTGGCCCTGCGTCCCTCCAGAACTCCTGCCGAAATGAGTGTCTGGGCACCATGGCATATTGCTGCCACAGTCTTGCCGTTATCAAAAAAATGCCGTGCGATCTCAAGTGCATTGTGATCAAGCCGGACCTTCTCCGGTGCCTTCCCACCGGGAAGCACGAGTATATCAAATCCATCAGGAACTACATCATCAAAGGTTGTATCCACCTTAATGGAATAACCATGTTCCCCCACGATGGTTCCTTTTTTCATGGATGCCACTTTTACTATTAATTTCTCTTCCTTCAACCGGTTGAGAGGATAGAACAGTTCCTGGTCCTCAAAATTGTCTGCACTAAGTATTAACGCTTTCAAGTATTCCAACTCCCATTAGAGATAGGGTCTCTAGCTTCATATATATGTCGAATGTCCCAAAACGATGGTTTAAATCCCTGTCTTGTCGGTCATATCCCGAATCTTAATTTTGATCAGAAAAACCAGAACCAGAAGGATATATTTTTCAGAGGACTATTTCACAAAGTCGTTTAATATCATCATTTCGATTTCAGATATTACGTCGGCAAGTCCCATTTCCCGGGATGGTTTGATTTCTGTGGGTGTATGTTTGTGATGTGGATATGTGTGAATGTTCTGATGGTGAGCGGCATTGTCATACCTGAATATCAGATCGCCTTTGCTATCAGAAAGATTGAACCTGTATTTCGGGCGGTCTTTTCCTATGGATATGTATTCCATAAAAGTAAAAACATATCCTCCCAAAAATAGCAATTTTCCCCTGATCATTCCTTCATCGATGTCGAACTCTTTAAAATCGATGTTTTTATCCGCAATGAGTTTTGAATTGTTCAATAGTTCTTCTATCGATCTAAAATAATCAGAGATTACCAATAAGTAATCACCGCTCTTGCTTTTTTCAACTTATCTTCCAGTTTTTTAAGACCTGTTAAAAGTCCCCACCATTCAAAGAAATTCTGTGAATCTCCTAACTCGCCACTTTCGAATTTTTCCATGAACTCAGAAGATTTTAAATGATGCTTTTCTTCGAATCCCTTGATCTCACGTTCCACCAGATTTATTTTAGACTCTAAGAGTAGAACTTCTTTTTGTATGGATTCCTTGACAACAGGAACTGCATCATCAGCAATCGCGACTTGCATGATTCAATTTATGCGGACTCTATTTATTAAACTTTTGTACGTTTAATATTAGTTTAGCTAACCCTAAGCATGAGCCTTCTCAGCACGTCTTGCTTCCTGTATTTCCCTGATACGCCGGATAATTATCTCTAGCAGGAACAGGGCAAGTGCTACAAGAATAAAGTACATCTTCAGGCTCACAGGTTCCTTGACGATCCTCTGCGAGTTCTTCCTGGCATCTTCGAGCAGTAACGCGCGTGCTTCCTGTTCTGTATACGTCTTTCCGCCGTTTGCCTTGATGAACACAGGCAGGTCTTCGTTCAGCCCCACATCAAGGTATTCCAGTGCATAGTTCACAGCAACCGGGTAGCCTGACACATAATGTAACCCGATTCTTTTTGGGTCGATGGTGGTCTCGTAGGTGTTCTTTCCTGTTACTGACAGTTCGATGGGTGTATTGTCAAGGGTGAGTGCAGGCACCACACCCTCGTCATACATGGTAAGCGTCAGTGTCACAGGCGTGCCGAACCATGTGTCCATCCCCTCAAGGACCGCTCCCTCCTCGGCACGGGGGTTCCCGATAGCCCAGTTGATCATGGAGGATGTGAGCTTCGAGTTGTTGCCCGAATACATCTGTGAACTCCACATACTTCCGCCGCCTTCCCCGTTATCCGTTGTCAGCGCCGCCACCCTTCCGAGCCCGTATCTCCATGTTGTCAGCACAGGCTTGCCGGTTGTCGTGATTATGACCCTATCTGCCCCCGCTTTCGGGGTCACGTCATTGTACCCGGTAATATTTCCTGCGATCTCCATGTTCCGGGTTATGAAGTGGTTGGGATTGTATTCGATCAAAGGAAATGTATCAAGGAATGTGGTTTCTTCGTCTGGCGGTTTTTCAATCTCTTCAAAATCGATATTAGGGCGCTCGCCAGATTCTATATGGGAGTATGTCCCACCCACCTCCTCCTCCTCCATCAATTTCTTTGCATAGGCAACGCTGCGCTCATCATACTGCGATGGTGCACTCGACTTTATATGTACAAAGAAAATATTGGCATTCTCATTGTGAAGTTCGGTTGCAACCTCAAGACTGGCATCATAGGATTGCTCGATCCCGCCATCGGATATGATTATCACATCCATTTCTCCGACCTCGTTTTTAAGCCAGTCCTGTGCAATGAGAAGTCCCTGGTCCAGTGAAGTGATACTGCTGTCACCAGGCGTTAATTTGGATATCTCATCTTCAAGAACATCAATATTTGAGGGTACGCCAAGGTACACAAGACCTCCGGATACATCAACACCCGTGCTACCAAAAGCAATCACACCGGCATAGGCGTCCCTTAAATTCTCTTCTTGAAGGGTATGGATTGCGTACCCGGTAATGTCTCCGAGTGTGTTGTGTGCGGCAGTACTTGGCGACACATCCAGTACCAGAACTACATTCCTGCCGCCGCTCCAGTCTGTTGGTTTCGACATCACAGGCAGCAGTTCCTCAAAGGACGAGTCAAGGTAATCACCGTAATCATAAGCTCGTTCCCCACCGACAACAACAAGACCGTGTCCGTCGGTCACGTATTCCTTAAGTGTACTGACATCGTTAGGAGAGAGTGAATTGACATGTTTGTTATCAAGGACCACCACCTTTTTGTCATCGATATCTGACAGCCTGTCAGTCGATGAAACATCGTACAGGTTGTATATGATCTGTGCAAAGGGTGATGTTGTGTCATCTGCGATGAGACGGACCTTTGGTTTCGGGACAACATACACTGACTTGTAGAATACATTGTTTATGGGGTCCCTGTCCTCATCCAGTGGTGTGAGGGTCGCGCTCAACGTATGCGCGCCCAGCGTTTCAAAGTAATACGGGACCGGTGTCGTTTTTTCACGGGTGGTTTGGCTGAAGGTGCCGCTTCTTATGAGTTCATCATCCGCATAGACCTCGATACGGTAACTTACCGCCGTATCCCCTGCCTGTGAAACAACCACCTCGAACATGTTCTCGTTACTGACGACAACTGTCTTGTCACCGGTGATCTCAATGCTCATATCGTTGGTCGCAAGCTCGGGCTGTACTGCATAGACCGTCGTTCCGCTATCCTTTGCAAACTTCAGCGAATCTTCAAGGTCCTTGCCGTAATTATTGTTGCCATCGGTCACGATCACGATCTGGTTATCACCCCTCGAATACTGTACGATGGCATCCCCGATGGCAGTCTTCTCTCCGTTGAGCCTGACAAGGGTTGTGGGCGTCTTTGCAGTAAGTGCCTCATAGAGCCGGGATGCTGTTCCCTTATCGAAGTCATCCTCAAAAAGTGCCATGCTGCTGGTCTCATCAGAGATAACCACAATATCAGGTGTTTCATCCGTGGCTGTTCTGCTTACAAGGTTATAGGGCGATGCAAGCGCTATGATCAGCAACGCTGCAACAATGATCCTGAATTCCACAAGACCGGTTTTTGCACCTTTTTTGATCAGGTAAAGACCAGTGATCACCACCGGCACCATCAGCCACAGCAACTGCGGCTGTTCAAGAGACAGCATCACAGCTCACCCCGTCTTAAGATTATCAGTATTTCAAGCAGCATCAACATGAACACAGCCGCGATCAGGTAAGTGTCCAGCTCTTTTTTTGCGGTATAGGTGGTAGCCCTGACAATGCTGGGTCCTGTCTGTTCGATGGAACGCTGGATGACGTCCGAGGCGTCAAGGGTGGTATCGGACTCCCTGTCATCATAGAGATTGGATGCGATCCTTTTGCCTGCCACCTCATAGATACCTACCTCATCATAGAGAACGCGGTTACCTGTAAGGGTTCCGCTGGGTGCCTTTATTTCCTGTTCCTTTGACAATGCTGTTATCGCACCTGTCTTGAGGTTGTAATCATTGATGTCCCCGGCTCCACCGAGCCAACCGATGAGCTTTACCCAGAACACGGGGTATTCCGGGAGGTTGTGGAAATTGCTCCATGTATTATTCCCAAGTGCATCATTGAGTCCTAGGTACAGCACCGTACCGTCACCGATCGTCTGGTAGGTCAGCATCGGGATGTTATTCTCGGTTGCCACAAGTGAGGTTGAATCACTTCTTGGAGTTGCGTTCAGGTACCTGAGGACCGCAACCTCTTCGAACTTCATGTCCTCTGTGAGCCGTGTGGGCTGGACGACCTTCAGGGCAGTTCCGTCAGCCGTATAAACGATCTCCTGCGGTTTTACCGGCAGCAGTTTTAACAGGTCAACATCCGGGGACGCAAGCGTATCACCTGCAATGAACACTGCTGAACCACCGCCGTTGATAAATCCGTCGAGTCGTGATATCTCGCTATCTGACAGGGGTGTCTCCCTGCTTGCAATGACCACAACATCGTATCCTTCCATGTCAGAGGGCACAACCTGCGTTACTGAGGTCTCGGTATTCGGGATGAGCGAGAGCGCAGTTTTCGACGGCAGTTTGGCGGCATCCGTGACCAGCAAGACACTCTGCTCAGTGACCTTCGGGATCGAGATGTAGGCTGTGTTATCCACCATCATGCTGTCCGTATTCTTTATCCGGACAGTTGTAACTCCTGTTCCGAGATTGGTGAGCATTAACTGTTTTGTGGAGCGTGCCGGCACGTTCAACGTCATGCTTTTGGATGTCCCGTCATCGCCGGTACTTACCTCGATCTCCACATTTTCAGTGGATCCTTTGTAGTTCTTTACAACGCCGTTGTAGATGTACCCGCCATCACCGGCTTCCAGCCATCCGTTAATGATCCCCACATTGTCCGCACTTTTCCCGACCCTCACAAAAGTCACCTTCATACCATAGGACTCAGCAAGGCTTTTAGCGGTCACGGGATCGTCCCCTTCCCAGTTCGTGAAATCAGAGATGACAATGATCCTGCCGCCTTCTTCGGAAAGTATCCGCATACCGCTTGATATGGCGCTTGAAAGGTCGGCAACAACTCCCTTTGGTTCGAGTTTTCCAAGAACGTCACTCGCACTGGATGCACCCTCTCCCTCAAGTGCAATAACAGGTACGTTCTCTGCAAGGACGATGGAATTTGTCTTGCTCACATAATCATTCGCAATGGCTACCGCATCCTCAAAACGCCCGTCTGTATACATGCTCGCGGACGAGTCAAGGACAAGTACCGTGTGTTCGCCACTCAGCGGTTCCTCGGTGTTGAAGAACGGACCCGCGGCTGCCAGTGAAAGCAGTATCAGGACAATAAGCTGTATCAGGAACAGGGGGTCTCTTATAAGCTTGGTAATAGATGAATAGAGCCGCTTTTTCTGCTGTTCCACCTTCATAAGGAACATCAGGGAAGGGATCTGTATCACAGGAGGTTTCGGGCGCAGCAGGTAGAGGATTATTAGCGGGATGATGCTGATCAGTGCTGCAAGTGCGAGTGTGTTCGCAAAGGGAATTACCACCGCCTCCTGCTGATCGTATGGAAGAATGCATCAAAGATAGGCACATCCGTGGTAAAGGTGTAGAATTCGGCACCCACGCGGTTGCAGGCTTTTGTGATTCGATTTATATGAGTTTCAAGCTGCTTCTGGTATTCGGCTTTGAAGTCTTCACTGACATACGTTTTAAGCTCGTTACCTGTTTCCAGGTCTTTTAGTTTCATGTCCCCGTGGAGGGTAAGTGTGCTTTCGGTCCTGTCAAGCACCTGGATCAGTATCAGGTCGTGGTCTGCAAGCCGGTATATCGCGGATTCGATGGATCCGGGGTCGTCCAGGAAATCCGAAATGATGATAACCAGCGACCGTGACCGTATCATCCGCCCATATTTCATGACACACTCATTGGTGGCAGTGGTGCCTTCAAGTTTTGTTTCACTCAAACGGTCGATGGTACGTATGAGATACCGCCTGCCCCGGCGGGGATTTGTAATATCGACATCTTCGGCAAAGGTGGAGATCGCGAACTTGTCATTGTCCTTTGTAACAAGATATGCAAATCCGGCTGCAAGCCTTGCCCCATATTCGAACTTGGATACCTTGTTGCCCGAATAGTCCATACTTTTGCTGGAATCCAGGAGGATATGGGTTGTCAGGGACTTCTCCTCTTCGAACTGGCGCACATACAGCTTCTCTGACCTTGCATAGACGTTCCAGTCAATGGACTTGAGCTCGTCACCCGGATTGTATTCCCTGTACCCCACCGTATCAATGCCGCGCCCGCTATGAATAGAGCGCCGGCTGCCTGCGTATGCTGTAGACACACGTTTTCTGACCATGAAGGTAAAGCGGTCAAGTTGCCTGAAAAAATCTATATCAATGATGTGGTTTTTGCCGTTCATTGCTTAAATTGAATGGATTTATTGTACGGTTTAGTTTAAGGTTATTTAGCCTGCACAAGCAGCTCTTTTATAACCTGGTCCTTCTGGATCCCACGCCTCTCGGCTTCAAATGTCAGGATGATCCTGTGCCGCAGGATAGGGTATACCATGGCTTCTATGTCCTCCTTGCTCACATAGTCCCTGCCATGAATAAGAGCGTGTGCCTTTGCGGCAAGTATCAGTCCTATGGATGCTCTGGGGGAGGCGCCATACTCGATATTATCGGTCCATGCCCGTGTGGTCATCACGATCTTTATTGCAAATGCTTTAAGGTCATCAGCGATGGGCACTTCCCTGGTGAGTTTCTGAAGCTCGATCAATGTGGATTTCTCAATAACCTTATTGACCACTGGTATCTCAGAACGGGTGTAGCGGTTCACGATCTCTTTTTCATCTTCGAAGTTCGGATAATCCACCAGTATCTTTAAGAGGAACCTGTCAAGCTGGGCTTCTGGCAGCGGGAACGTGCCCTCCATCTCGATGGGGTTCTGTGTTGCAAGTATAAAGAACGGCCTGTCCAGGATAAAGGTCTCGTTCCCCACAGAGACCTGTTTTTCCTGCATGGCTTCAAGGAGTGCGGATTGTGTTTTTGGTGATGCACGGTTGATCTCGTCAGCAAGCACGATATTTGCAAAAACGGGTCCGGGTTCGAACTTGAACTCTTTTTTTCCGCCACTCTCTTCGATCAGGTGCGTTCCAGTGATATCGGCTGGCATAAGATCAGGTGTACACTGTATCCTGCTGAACACAAGGTCCATTGTTTTTGCCATTGTAGAGATCATCAGGGTTTTCCCGAGTCCCGGATTACTTTCCACAAGTGCATGTCCGTCGCACAGGATTGCAATAACTATCTGCTCGACAACGTCTCTCTGTCCGACTATGACCTTTTCGATCTCATTGAAAAGTGCTGCAAATGTATTTCCTGTACCGCGATATGTGCCTGACAGATCGCTTTTATTCCTGTTAGTAAGACCCATTTGATGAACTCCTTTACTTGAATTTATGCGGTTGTGATCGTAACAAATTACTGTTGAATCTACTATTGAATCATTCCTTTGCTATTTCTTCAAAGTATGTCTTGATTATGTTCTGGTATCCCTCAGGCAGGTTTTCATAATATGCCTGGGATGATATTACACTGATATCATAGGCTGAGGAACGCTGGAAATCCTCTGTCCTTTTTTCACCCTCTTCCCGTATGGAAAAACCCACTCCTGCACCCGGAGGCAGCGTCAGGTCGATCTCCTTGCCTTCCACCACGATTATTGCAGGCTCGCCGAAAAGGTTCTCACCATCACCTTCCTCACCATCACCCACGCCTACCGGGAAAAGTTCCTGAGGTACCTCCTTTTGCTCCCCTTCAGGGATCAATGGGAGATTTTCCAATATCTTTGGCAGGTCCTGCGGTGAGATATCAGTGTGGTACCCGGACACAGTTACATATGTAAACATGGAGGACGCGAAAACAAACGCAGCGATTCCGATGAGGACCTTCCTTTTGTTCATGAGCGATGACGACCTGACAGTTCCCACATCGTCAAGGACGTTCTTCATGAGACTATCCACTATGATGTTGCTTACAGCCCGATTGTCATAGGCAGTACTGAGCCTCTCGTGCAATCGGGGGTATTTCTTTTCGATAAGCTTGATAGCATCTGTTTTTTCATCGCGGATGTGCAGAACAACTGTGATAATAAGTGAAAGAACGACTGAGACAACCATCAGCCCCATCGACTCGAAAGGGATCTCGTAGCCAAGGAACTGGTATGTTGAACCCGTGTAGAGTTCAAAAGTACTGTCCATGGCAAATACATCGCCCATGTTGAATAAGATAAAAATTGTGTACAGGAAAAGTGAGATCGAGATAAAGTCCAGTATCCTGTAGATCCGTCGGTACTTCTTGAGCGCCGAGCTGTTTTTTCTCACGAAATTCCCGATATCTATGCTTCCGCGCCGAATCATTTTTCTTTATTCCTTTGCGTTGCCACTTAGATCATATTGTGGGTATGAACCCAGGTTTTTCAACATTCCGACACTTGATGTTATATTATCTAGAGCATCTTTTATAACTTCATCGTTGGTATGACCTTCAAAGTCGATATAGAATATGTAATCACCAAGTGCGCGTTTGGATGGGCGTGATTCGATCCGCGTGAGGTTAACGTTTCTTTTTGCAAACTCACCAAGAAGTTCGTATAAGGCACCAGGACGGTCCTTTTTCAGGTATGCGATGATGGATGTTTTGTAGGATCCTTTTTCGGGTAAGGATGATAATGGTCCTGGTTCTGCAGGTTTTTTTTCTGACGGTCCGGCCTTGATAACGATGAAGCGGGTGTGGTTCTCTTTCCTGTCCTGTATATCCGGTATCAGAACATCAAGCCCGTACGTCTGTGCGGATTCCCGTGATGCGATGGCAGCCATCTCTTCGAACTCATTTGCAAGTTTTGCGGCATGGGAGGTGCTGCCAGTTGTTCTTATTTCAGCATTCGCAAAACGTTTTTTCAAGAATTGCCGGCACTGTGCAAGTGCCTGGGGATGGGAGAGGATGATCTTTATGTCAGAGAGCTTCCCTTTTGACAGGAGGCAGTGCTTTATTGTGACCACCATCTCACCGACTATGGTGAGATCGTTCTCATTCAGCAGGTCGAGTGTGATCCCCACGGAACCTTCCAAGGAGTTCTCTACAGGGATTATCCCGAGGTCAATGGTCTTATCAAGTACTGCAGAAACGGTGTCAGGGATGTCATCATAATACTGCAAAGAAACGCCTTTTATATCTCCCTGTTTTGCTATCCATTTCTCTGCTGCTTTTTCCGAATATGATCCGGTCGGACCGAGTACTCCAATGATCATTATGAGGTTTAATGGGGCGGCTATTTAAAATAATTTGTGATGGCAGGAGGTAAAAGTGGCGTTTTTTGCATCGCGCATTACAGGGGGTGCCAATAACCAATCGTTAATGAACATTGGGTATTCGAGACATTCCTGCGAACGGAAATGTTGTATATAAGGAGGATAATTTCTACTTAAATGCTTGAAAAGATTCCTCGAGTTGAAAAATGAACACAATAGACGCCCTTATTCTTGGGATCATTCAGGGCATCACTGAATGGCTCCCCATAAGCAGTGAAGGCATGGTCTCCCTTTACCTCACCTCAAAGGGCATGCCACTGAACGCTGCCATCCCGCTTGCGATATTCCTCCACACCGGAACACTCCTTGCAGCAGCCATATACTTCAGGAGTGAAATAAGGGATATCCTGAGCGACCTGCCGGACTATTTCAAAAGACAGGATACGGGATCCAAATCTGTTATCAATTTCCTGATAATATCAACGTTTTTCACCGGAGTGGTAGGTCTTCCTGTTCTCCTGTTCAGCCTGAACGAACTCGACTTCAATGGAAAAGAGGCAACGGCATTTATAGGAATGCTTTTGATCGTCACAGGGATCCTGCAGAAAAAAGGCGAATTAACAGAGGTCAGGGAAAAAGAGATCACAACAAATGATTCAATTATTGTGGGAATTCTCCAGGGCTTTGCTGCAATGCCGGGTTTGTCGCGCTCAGGTCTTACGACATCCGGTCTGCTTTTGAGGAAATATGATGCAGGTAAATCCCTGAGACTGAGTTTCCTGATGAGCATCCCGGCAGTATTCGTGGCAGAGATCGGGCTCGGGCTCATGGACCAGATAACATTTGACGAAAACTCGCTAATAATGCTCGCAAGCTCGTTCCTTGTGGGCTATCTTACGATCGGTGCACTGCTCAACATCACAAAAAGAGTGCGTTTCTCGAAGTTCTGTATACTTCTGGGTATTTTGAGTCTGCTTCCGTTGCTCTTATCGGTGTGACGTTGATCAGGTGTCTGCGCAAGGAGTGAATGTTTTAAAACCGCTTAGGTCTGATTTTAACTGATTACTTATAAAGAGCATATAAACCGATGCTCAAATTTCGGGGTTTTTCGAAATGCACTCGAATAATATGGGAATCTCAATACCCATATTATTAAATAATATGGTAATCTTAATTTTCATATAAATAGATAATATGGTAATCTTAGTGCTCATATAAGTGGATAATATGGTAAACGTTGCAAAAAACAACCTTCACTGGAGAGAGGGTTTCACATACGGTTACGGGATAAAAAGAGACCTGTTCGGTGAACTTGTCAGGTATCTGGATGCAAGACCGGTCATAGGCATCATCGGTCTCAGGAGGACTGGCAAGACCGTCCTCTTAAAACAGGTCATGGACCATCTGGTAGATCAAGGGACGCCGCGGGACCAGATACTCTATTTTTCCTTTGACGAAGAAGTGGCATCCATCGATGAGGTTATGCTCGAATTCCAGTCAAGGATTGGCAGGGACATTTCCGGTGCCGGCAATGTTTACGTGTTCCTTGATGAGATACAAAAACTGGAAGGCTGGCAGAATCAGGTGAAATACTACTATGATACATATCCGGAAATAAAATTCTTTGTCTCGGGATCATCCTCGATCTTTCTGAAGAAGAAGTCAGAAGAATCCCTTGCAGGCAGGATATTCCTCTATCACCTCCCAGTACTTCGTTTCAGTGAATTCCTGAGGCTAAAAGGTGAAGATGACCTGATCAAAAGACCTGAAATGTTCAGGGAAGCCCTCGGAGAACAGATGCACCTCTACATCAAAAGACAGCTTCCCGAACTCGTCACAGCCGAGGAATCCTTCATCGATATGTATCTGGAATCAATAGTCAGTAAGATGATCTACGAAGACCTGCCAATGGTCTTTCCCATAGAATACCCGGACGTCCTCAGGCAAATACTCAGAATAGTAGCAGACAGTCCCGGCATCATCACCGATTATGCAGCACTGGCAAATGATCTTAACATCAGCAGGAAAACGATAACAAAGTACATCTCCTATCTGGAAAGAGGTTTTCTTATACAGAAATGCTATAACTTCTCAAAGAACCGTTTGACAACCGAGAAGAAAATGAAACGCCTCTATCTTTCGAACTCCACACTGCTGTTCCACCTCCGGGAATACCCGGATTTTGGCAGAATTGCCGAAAACATTGTAATAAACTCCGCAGAGGCACGGTTTTTCTGGAGAAGAGGCACATCTGAAGTGGATTGCATCCAGCTCAAAGATGACCAGATCGTACCCGTGGAATCAAAATACAGGAACAATATCCAGAAAAAAGACATTAAAGGGTTAATGAAATTCCTTGAAAAATTCTCGGTTGACACAGGCTATGTTGTAACAAAGAACATAGAAGCAGAAGAAAGGATAGATGATAAGCGGATAATCTTCATCCCACTATGGAAATGGCTTCTCTGCGGGACCGGGTAGCATAACATTTTTTAAAACAAGGACTCTGTGGAAATCCTGATCATCAATGAATTTTGAACGATAACCGGCTGGCTGAATAAGAAAGAGCGATTACTCGCTCTCCCTCTTCTAAGAACCGTACGTGCGACTTTCACCGCATACGGCTCAAGCATTTCAT
>JAFGQV010000110.1 GCA_016935475.1 Methanosarcinaceae archaeon | reverse complement strand
AGCAACCTGCTGCCGGTGATTTCTTCGTTCAGCTTCAGCACATCTTCCTTGAGCCGGTTAGCATGGGCGGCACCTACTGAATATCCCACATCCGTTGCGATCCCGGCAATATCTCCCAGATGATTATACAGTCTTTCAAGTTCCATCAGGATGGTCCTTATGTATTTTGCCAGGGGCGGCACCTCAATATCCGCAAGGCGTTCGACCGCCTGGCAGAAAGCAACTGCATGTGCCACGGAATTATCACCGGATATACGTTCCGCCAGAAACACCGCCTTATCAAGTTCCAGACTCTCGAACAGTTTTTCCACACCCTTGTGAGTATAGAAATGCCTGATCTCAAGATTGATTATCTGTTCCCCTGCCACACTGAACCTGAAATGCCCGGGTTCGATGACACCCGCATGCACGGGTCCCACTGGTATTTCGTACACACCTTCCCCCTCGACCCGACGGTACACATACTCACCATCCACCCGGGGGAGTCCGGAACTGCTATCAAAATCTTTTCTTAAGGGATAGTGCCCTTCAGGCCAGTCCTCGAACATGACCAGCCGCCTGGGATCAGGATGTCCTGCCGCTTTCAGACCGAACATGTCCTGTATCTCACGTTCATACCAGCCCGCAGCCGGTATCTTAATGGCAAGGCTCTGGAATCGGGGTTCAGACTCTTCCACATGTATCCTGAGTATGATGAACGCATCTTCCCTGTCAAAGGAAAAAACATAATGGATATTGAAATGCCCGGCAGTCTTTCGCTCATCCGTGGCAAAAATCAATATCATGGGAGCACTAAAGTGAGTGTACAGGTAATCGCATATCCCGATTGCAGCATCTTTTTCTGCGGTGAGATAGATCTCATTGCGTGAAACCTTCTGATCAAGGATACTTGATCCGAATTCATTTATTACAGCTTCCAGTACGTCCTTCATGGTACCACCAATACTTCCACCACTTTCATGATCATCTCGTACAACTGGGGAGGAATGTACAACCCTGGCACCAGTACGAACACCATGAGCAATGCCATGGCTCCAAGGGTCCACCTGCTCACTTCTCCCCTTACATCAGAGTTGGGTGTGCCCAGTGCCATCCTGCTGATGTGACTGAAGAATCCGGCAAATATCATAATTATAAACAGGAGCACCAGCACTGTGGAGATTATGTTCCCCTGGGAAAAACCTGCTGCGAGAACCATAAATTCACTGATGAATATACCGAATGGCGGTGCGCCTGTGATGGCAAGTCCTCCAAGCAGCAGCATTGTGCCTGTAAACGGCATGGACCTGACGACCCCGCTAACCTTATCGATCTCTTTTGTCCCGTATTTCAGAAGCACGTTCCCTGCCCCGAAGAACATCAAGGGTTTTGTCATGGCATGGTTGAACATATGCAGCAGGGCACCGGATATGCCGAGAATTCCACCAAAACCGATACCTATCGCGATAATTCCCATGTGCTCCACACTGCTGTACGCTAGGAGCCGTTTATAATCCTTCTGCAGTATTATGAAGGGGACCGCGATGCCAACAGAGAGAAGACCGAAGGCGATCATGAGATTGCTGGTAAATTCAGTGCCTGTTGATGGTGCAGTAAGGGTACGGAACCTGATAATTGCGTACATGGCACAGTTCAGCAATACACCGGAAAGCATGGCGCTTACAGGGGACGGGGCTTCGCTGTGGGCATCTGGCAACCATGTATGCATTGGAGCAAGTCCTGCCTTTGTGCCGTAACCGATCAGGACAAAAATAAATGCTATTTTCATAAGCACAGGATCGAACTGGTCTGCTACTGAAACCAGGGATAACCAATCAATTGCCCCCTCACTTCCATCAAATACCTGTACTGCCGCGTAATAGGTAAGGATGGTACCGAACAGCGCAAAGGTGATACCTACGGTACATATTATCAGGTATTTCCATGCAGCCTCAACCGATGACTTTTTCGAATAAAGGATTATCAGGGGTGCAGAAACAAGAGTGGTCAATTCGATGGCGATCCACAGACCCAGGATATTGGTCACTCCCACCAGCAGCATACTGAACATGAAAATATGGAACAGGCAATAATACAACCTCAGCCTCTTCAGGTCCATAGCACCATGTTTTATTTCATATCCCATGTAGCCGACGGAGTATACTGAGGTCGCAAAACCCACCAGTGAGACGATAAGTACCAGATAGGCACTGAAAGCATCAGCAAACAACACATCTTTCCATGTGACGATAACCCCATCCTGAAAGACACTGATTACAAGGGCTAATCCTAACAGCAGTGTTGCAACTGATCCCAGCAGGTTTATGATCTCTATCTGTTTTTGCTTTTTTGAGATCAAGCATAATATGCCCGTAAGCACCGGTGCCAGCAGTAAATATTTGATCATGGTCTTTATTCCATTAATGTGGTCAGCCTGTCCGTATCGATGGTCTCGAAGGTCGTGTTTATCCTGAAGATCAGAACACCCATAATGAGCGTACCTACCAGAATATCGAAAAATATGCCAACTTCAACTAAAAGAGGCATCCCGTACGTAAGGGAGATCGCAGCCAGGAACAGCCCGTTTTCCATTATAAGGATCCCGAGCATCTGGGATATCGCTTTTTTGCGGGTGATCATGAAGAACATACCTATCAGGACCATGGCCATTGAAGTAGAGAGAGCATAACTGGATAGCTGGCTGTTGTTGCCGATGGAACGTACCAGGTAATATGAGATCACTACCAGCACACCCCCTATCAAAAGGGATGGTGATATATTGATAAACAGTTCGACCTCCCTTTTTACTTTGAGTTCCCTGATGACATAAACAAACAGATACGGGATCAATATTGCTTTTATGATCAGGGTAAGGACGGCAACGATGTAGATGTCGATCCTGCCTGTGGAAAAAGCTACTATGCCTGCAATGCAGGCGAGCAGGAATGACTGGAACTGGAATGCACTGACACTGGTATGGAGCTGCTTTGAACCCAGTACCATGAAAGTCGAGACCATGATAAGTGCAATGATGGACTCCATCAGTTCAGATCCGAACATGATTCCCATGTTATCCACCTCTCATAATGATTGTAAATACAACTGCCAGAAATGCCAGCATAAGCGATATTGACATCAGGTCAGGGAGCCTGAACAATCTCCATTTTGCAGTCGTGCTTTCAACGATCGCCATGCAGAGTCCGAGAACTGCGATCTTGATAGAGAAGGCTATTATTGAGGCTGCTATCCCTGCATCCAGCCCTGAAGAGATGCCCCAGGGGAAAAAGATGTTTGCAAGGAGTGCGAACACCAGAAACTGTTTCACCATTACTCCAAGTTCGATCACTGCCAGTTGCTTTCCGGAATATTCAAGGATCATTGCTTCATGGACCATGGTCAATTCAAGATGGGTTGCCGGGTTATCCACGGGAAGCCGTCCGGTCTCGGCTATGGTAATGATAAAAAATGCCACGAACGCAAGCAGATGCGAGGGTGAGAGGGCAGTCATGCCCTGCGAAATGACTTCCGTGGAAATTGAAGCGAGGTTTGTGGTCCCCACATTAATGGCTACTGCAAAGATAGATAGTATCATGGCAGGCTCCACCAGGGACGAAATGAACATTTCCCGGCTGGCGCCCATGCCACCAAAAGAACTGCCCGTATCCAGTGCCGCCAGTGCGATTGAAAAACGTGCCAGTGCAAACAGGTAGACCACTGCGATCAAATCCCCGGCGAACCCAAATGGTAACGCCGTCGTGAATATGGGTACCATGAGACCCGCTGCGAGCACGGATGCAAATGAGACAACAGGTGCCGCATTGAAAAGCCATGAGGTATTTTCCGACACCACCGAGTCCTTGCGCATGAGTTTAAAGAGGTCATGATAGGATTGGAACAGAGGAGGTCCTTTCCGGATCTGGAAGAATGACTTCAGTTTTTTGATCAGCCCGCTTAACAGCGGAGCCAGTGCAAGAATGACCAGTAACTGGAAGATAAACAACGCGAACTGTACGAGCATTTCAGATACCACCCGTGATAATCGATATGAGAAGGATCACCAGTACCGCAAAGATATATGCCAGGTATGCATGGATACTTCCGGTCTGGATGACCCTGAAACTCCTTGAGACCGCAAGCGTGAGTTCTATGAACGGTTCATATAGGTACTGTTCAAAAACCTCCTCGATATGGGATTCAAATTTGAAGGAGGTCTTGAAGAAATGTGAATTGGCATATGTGGCGTGTATCTCCCTGTGCGGGCGGTATATGTTCCCCAGCCACTTACGTATCGGTTTTGAGAACGCGGTTGCTGTGTACTCGTTTCTTGCAGTGGAGAAGGGCTGACCGCACCCCCATGTTTCATATTTCGAGGTAATTCCGGACCTTAACAGGATGATCGGCAGCGGCATGAACAGGATCAGTAATAATGCGATCCATGTGGTGGAAATGCTGCCTGCAAAGGATGGTACCGTTCCTATGGTAAGACCGCTGGTGATCGTTGAAGCGATACCTGTCCCGACAATGGGTGCGGATACTGAGTCAAGTATCCCAGCAACATGGAAAGCCAATATCCCGAGCAGGATACACATGAACGAAAGTATTCCCATCCCTGCCAGCATGGTTTTCGGCACCTCTTTTGCATTCATAGCATGTTCTGTCCTGGGGAGAGCAAGAAAACTTATACCAAAGGCTTTGACAAAACATGCTGCTGCAAGGGCGCTTGTGAGAGCCAGTGCCGCACCGCTTCCAAGTACGAGGACGGTCACCAGATTGTTTGACAGGTTCGTGCTGAGCAGCTGGGCATGGAAGGTAAGCCATTCACTGACAAATCCGTTGAATGGGGGAAGGGCAGAGATGGATATGGAACCTATGAGGAAGAAAAATGCAGTCCAAGGCATCTTCTTTATGAGACCGCCCAGTGATTCTATGTCCCTGGTATGGGTCGAAAATATGATCGAACCTGCTCCCATGAACAGCAGGGATTTGAACATTGCGTGATTTATCAGGTGATAGAGTCCTGCGATCAAACCGAAGGCTGCCAGTTCAGGCTGTCCCGCAGACATGAAGATCATGGAAACACTCAGTCCGATGAGGATGATACCGATGTTCTCCACACTGTGGTATGCCAGAAGGCGTTTGATGTCATGCTCCATCAGGGCATACATCACCCCCAGCAGGGATGAGATACAGGCAACGACCAGAAGCAGTATTCCCCACCACAATACATCCGCACCCAGGAATTCAAAGAAAACCCTGACCATCATATATATTGCAGTTTTGATCATGACGCCTGACATCAATGCAGAAACATTGCTCGGGGCAGCAGGGTGTGCATACGGGAGCCAGATATGCAGGGGAACGATCCCGGCCTTGGTCCCAAAACCGAGGAGGGCGAACAGGAAAGCCATATCCTTGAGAGCCGGGGATAGCTGTCCTCCGATACCCTGAAACGATCCGAAATCAAAACTGCCGCTTGCACTTGCCATTATCAGGAATGACAGGATTATGAATCCGGTTCCCACGTGGGTCATTATGATATAGATAAGCCCGGCTTTTCTTGTTTCTGGTTTTTCATGTTCGTAGATCACAAGGAAATAGGATATGACGGACATCAATTCCCAGACGATTATGAACATGACGGCATTGCTGGCTGATACCACCAGGATCATTGAAAGAATGAACATGTTGAACAGGAAACCAAGGTAACCTATGTCCTTTTTCCCGAAATATTCCGTCATATATCCAATGGAGTAGATCGAAACCGCCAGTGAGGTGATGGAGATCACCATAATGAAGAACGCAGACAGCTTATCGATGGAAACACCGAACTGTAAGATGGAACTTCCGGGAATATCTATGACAAAAGTATCACCAAACATTACAGAAAATGAAAAGATGATTCCAAGAACGGATGCAATGAACGAACTTATGAAAGATGCATATGTTACGAAACGGTCATTCCTGTGAAGAACGACGGATAACACTGCACCAATCAAATATGTGAAAACGATCCCCAAAAACAGATATGTTAAATCCATTGATTCTCACAGACAGTAACGGACTCCTACTATCAAATTATAAGACAAAATTGTAATTCCGATCAGTATAGGGATTCCAGCTTTTTATAGTGGTTATATTAAGCACCCCCCATAACCGTGTAAGTATTTAAAGCTATTCTGACAGAGTAACTTTCAAAAAATACATCCCGCTATTCCACTCCCTTATAGAAAATCGAAATGATCCGTGTAAGGCTCCTGTGCACTTTCTGCAGGTGCTCCCCAAAAACCAGAAAACCGGCATTTACTGCAAAATCCTCTACAGGCTTTTCAGAGACCACAACCGCAATACCTCCTGTTTTCAATACCCTGTACATCTCTGCAAAGGATACTGCATACAGATGATTAAGGGATTCAGCCCTGATAGTTGCCGAGCGACCATATGGCGGGTCAGTTACTATCGCATCCACGCAGCAGTCCACAAGCGGCAGCCTGCACGCATCGCCCACAAGCAGCGAATGCTCAAGCTCGAAACCCTTAAGGTTCATACGTGCACCGGATATTATTTTTGACTGGACGTCCAGACCGATCACATCAACACCCACAAATCCGGCTTCTACGAGTATTCCGGCAGTCCCGCAGAAGGGATCGAAGAGCATCTCACCCTTTTCTACTTTTGACATGTTCACAAGTGCCCGTGCCACCCTTGGCATGAGCACACCCGGATAGAAGAACGGTTTCCTGTGCGGTGCACGCGCCTCGAATGCACTCCGGTCAACCTCAGCAACCACGGTGCCAAAGATACACTGCTCGGTAAGAAGCAGGCGAAACTCAACATCCGGCTGTTTCAGGTTTGCACGGTATCCTTTCCTGTAAATGCAGCCCCCGACCCTTCGCTCCAGGTCTGCACCCTGAATTGTTGTATGGTGCCTGACACGTCTGGCGCGGACTGCATAGGTCGCTCCGTTTGTTATATGACCGCTAACATCAGACCTCTCTGCCATCTCTATAATGCTTTCAGCATCAGTATCACATATCCCTATCACTTTAAGGATATGGTGCGACATTGCAAGCCGTTTTGAGACCGAGACGATCTTCTGTTCTATATTTTCTATTATATCGTCACTGCCAGCTATATCAACAACCAGACACTGGTCGAAAAAAGCGTGTTCCTCGTATTCAAGACCTATAATGTCAAGACACGCAAGAACTTCGGCACGCGGGAGGGTTGCATGCTCCCCTGATAATTCAAATGCAAATAGCATGATATCTGATGAGTAATTTTAAAAATTTGTGATCGCCTTCAATTAAGATCAGAACATGCACTCAAGAGCTTCTCTTCCACTCATTCCGGTTGTGATCCCAAGTTCCTTTGCAGATCGTGTTGCATCAACTACCTGTGCATTCAGCACATCTTCAAAAGAACTGACACCTCTTACCCTTACAGCAACATCACCAAGCGCTTCTGCGGTGCCGATATCCAGATATCCGCACATGACAAAACCCCTGTCAGCTTTTATCACAAGAAGGGGAGCGTTTTGCATGCCGAATTTCAAGCCAAGGGCAGTACCATTCTTAAAAGCGATCTGTTCTATGATCATAGCCTTTGAACTCTATTTCAAAATAGATTAACGTTTTGGACAGAGACCCAGTTTTTCACGAATTGACAGGATGAACTCAGACCTTGAACCGGGACTGAATAGTTCTTCTGTTGCACCCGATTCTGCTGTCATATTATATCCACATTCCAGAGATGTTCCATCCCACGTCATGTTTTCTGCATACCCGATCGTGATCTCACCAACGAAGCCAAAGGTGCCTGATACCACAGCACTGTTGTTTTGCACTGTAATTGTTGCATTCTCGATCCCATCCGTGGAGACGATGTCAACACCAACAGGCATTACGATGGTCACATTTGTCTCTGGCTCCCCAAGGAACCAGATGTTGTTGCCCAGATCAAGGAGGGAATCGTCAAAGGAATAGATCACATGGTAACAGTTGGTTATACTAACACTTTCATGTGTCTTTCCAAGTGTCTCACAGCAGATCGATGAATCGACATCCACCACATGTATTGCCCCGGCAGAGTTGTTGATCTTTACATCCATATCCTTCATAATGGAAGTATGCATCGATTCCCTCATTTTACAATCGGTTTTTAGCAGTTCCCATGCACTGACAAAACCATCGTTGTTGCCCAGTTCTGCGTCAATGTGGGTTTTGAAAATAATTGCATTTGAACCGTCATACACTTCTGTGTAATCCCACATCATCCCGTACTCCAAAACCGTGATATTGTTCTCCCAGACATATCCGGCACCTGCAACCCCGGGCAGGATGAAAAATGAAAACAGCACCATCCAGATCAAATACGCATATCTCAAAGCTTCATTTCACCTCTCTATTGCCTATTTTGTAGTGACCTTACATCCGTCATCTGTGATAATTACAGTATGTTCTGCCTGCGAAACAAGTCCGCCTGCGACTTCCTTTAATACCGGATACGACGCAATTACACCTGCTCTCTCAAGCTGAAGCATCGAGATATCAAGCCTTTCGGACGAAAGCCATCTCTTCGCAAAGGGCAGCGTTTCATACTGTTCAAGTTCTTTCATAAGCATTCTTGCAGCAGGCAGGCGCACCGGACGATACCCAACCACATGATAGATCTCTGCCCATGAACCGTCTGCGATCTTACCGGCACCGTCTGTGGCAAAAGGCTCGATGGCGATCACTTCGCCTTCCTCGAGAACAATGCCGTGTTCTATATGCCTGTTTGGAATGCTCGGTGAGGCATGCGTGATGTACCGGGCAAGTCCGTGCCCTGTGAGATTCATGACAGGCTTGAAACCATGCCCTGTGATCGCATCCTCAATAACACCCCCGATCTCTGCAGTATTGACCCCGGCTTTGATCACATCAATTGCCGCAGCTAGTGCATCTTCAGATGCCTTTACAAGGTCAGGATTTCCCGAAAGGTCAACGGTGACGGCAGAATCTGCAATATAACCATCGATGTGAACACCAAGGTCGATCTTTACCATATCTTTCCCGAATACGGATTCATCACCCTTCGATGGTGTTGCGTGTGCAGCCTCATCATTTCTTGAGATATTGCATGGAAAAGCAGGTTGTCCGCCCAGCTCAACGGTTCTTTTTTCAACGAATTCCGCAACCTCCAGAAGGCTTGCACCAACACGTACCTTATCTTTTGCCTCACTTCTCACCTTTGACAGGATCTCCCCTGCTTTTACGTATTTTTCAATGATCTCTTCTATTTCCTGAAGTTTTTCGTTCATGCGCTACCTCTTGCTCAAATATATCGTAATTATGGTATACCGGACCTTATACTACAAAATAATTATGAAACGTAAAGGTTGTTATCTAATTTTTTTGGTAAGTTGGTTGAGATTCTCAGATGAATATAACATGGATTATTCTACTGTAAGAACCTTAAGTTTATCGGAAACATAACTTTCCAGATTGCTGTGTTTGATTAAGTATAGGATACTAAGGAGGAATGTATGGTTGATTTAGTATTCCTGTAATGTTCGTAAAGCCGCAAATCATTCTTGATTGCCATGATTTAAAAAATTATTCTATGTTACCCTCAATTTCATTGCTATTTGTATCTTGTAGTAAATCAGACTTCTCTTTACTTTTCAATACGCTGAACTCAGGAGAAATCAAACTGGCTTTTATCGTGGAAAACGTACATAAAATTATTCGAATAACATGCACAAAAAATGAATGTAATAAGGGTACTTTCATGCTAAAAAATGAAAGTGCCAAGGTTACTTTCATGCTAAATAGGTGTAAATCTCCTGAAAATGCCCCTACAATTTTCTCAAAAAAGCTTTTTTTTGATTTTGATAAGTCAACAGATTTATCCAACATTGTATAAAATGTTCTTTGTAAGTCATCAAGTATAATAATGGCTTTTTCGCTATCTATTCTTGAGAGATGCGGAACGAAATGCAATCTTCTATCCCTAAATTCGAACTCAAGTTCTTTCTTTCTCTGTGGAGAAATTCTCTGGTAATCGGTTGATAGAAATTCATTTACAATGGAGTGTAACTCATCAGAGGTCTTTTTCTTTAGAGGGCTTTCATCTATTAGTTGATGCAATCTTTCTCTTTCGCTGTGTATCATATATACCAACTGGAATGTGTGTGGAAAAGTGAGAATTACTTGATTATATACTCTATTGTTCTTATGAAATTGATTTAACAATATGTTGTGACCAACTTTTGTGTTTAAATCAAAGCTATTTCTAAGTTTTATACTACAAAGTTCTTTTCGAATTTGGTCAGGTTCTCATATCCATTGTCGGTCACAACAACCATGTCCTCGATGCGTATTCCTCCAAGTTCCGGATAATACAGCCCGGGTTCCACAGTAATGACATTTCCTTTTTCCAGAACAGTATCATTGTCCCCTACGCCTGGGAGTTCGTGAATGTCCAGCCCGACACCATGACCTGTGGTGTGTATAAATCCGACCTTTGCATCGTCTCGAATTGTCTTGTATCCCTTTCCTTCAAACACATCGCAGACAGCATTGTGCACTTCACTGCATGATATACCCGGTTTGATATGTTCAAAAGCCGCATTCTGTGCCGCCAGCACTGCATCGTACATGTTCGCCAGTTCCTCAGAAGGTTCCCCTTTCAGCACAGTACGGCTCATGTCGGCAAAATACCTGTTTTTTTTACTGCGCGGAAATATGTCGATAACGATCGGCTCTCTGGCACTGAGCACACCCTCGCCTGCCCAGTGGGGATTCGATGACCCCTTGCCGCAGGCAACGATGGTGTCCTCTGCATCGCATCCAAAATCAAGGAGCTTATGATCGATCGCTTCACGAACGATCTCAGATGTCAGTTCATAGCCCCTGTGATACAGGGCACCATCCTGCACGATCGCATTTGAGATCATCTCGACTGCGGACCCCATGGCATGTTCGCATGCTTCCTGTACATGTTCGATCTTTTCGATCTCGGTCTCGTCCTTCCTTGTACGCATCTCCTTAAAAGGGCTCTTTATGGGCATTACTGAAAAACCCTCTTCCTTTAAGGACTGTGCAGTAAAGAGCGGGAAAGAACGTGGGACTGATATCTTTCTCACACCTTCCTTCTGGAGAAGTTCTGCCAGACAATCACTGTATGCAAGTGCATGATCGCCTCTTGCCTTGATCTTTGACCTGTAATCATAATCCTGCATTGTGCGGATGTCTGATATGCGTGATTCTATTTCAGCACGTCCACGTTCCATTTCTGTAACCAGGAGTATCTCCTTTTTATTTTTGGTCTGCAGGTAGGAAAAGGAGTCCGATGCGAAGAAATGTGTTGAATAATACATGTCAGAGTCATGCGAATCGCCTGCCATCAGAAAAGCATCGGTCTTGTTCTTGAGAAGTATTTCGGTGATATCTAAGGATGTGTTTGTCTGTTTCATATCACATGATTAGTTATTAATAGTACATAAGCCCTACACAGATTTGCTGATCTGGACAGGAAAAAACCGGGGTCTGCCGTTAACATAGGATATTTTTAATAATATAATTTATTTAAATTTGTTTTCTTATTATTTTACATTCAAACGTCACTTTTTCCGGATGGCATAATGCTGGCTAACAATGCAATGCAGGGTCCCACTAAAAAACCAGCCCATAAGAAGAGTGCAAGGATCCCTATGATAATAAAATAAGCTCTTTTGCGAATGTCAACCTTTTCACGGTTTTTATAAATAACAAGTAGCGCTGTCACACCTAACAGTATGGGGAAAAGACCTGTGATAATAGTTATTGCAACCTCCGGGACCACTGGAGCACGGGTCAGGGCCAAAACCATCTCAAAAAATATCATAGCACTGCTACCAAAGAATAATAACCCGGCTAAGACTCCGGCATATTCAAATGGCGTCTCTGGTATCCAGCTTTTTTTCCAGAATACCATTATCAACGCACCCATGGCAAACACAACAATAACCGGCAAGAAGATCATTAACATGCTTTGCCCGTCCCATTGATAGATGGATATCAATCTGATGGGAATGAGTATCCACTCGAAGAGTGAGTAGGTTTCGCGGTCCCCCACAGCAAGGCTGTAATGACCACCTTTTGTGGGTCCATATACTGCAATATAGTACGTGCCCGAGACGGGGGCATTCATTTCCAATTCCGCAAGATGGTAGAAACTGCTTGCTGAGAAAGGCTCGTAGGTCGCCCGGGAAGGTTGTTCTCCAGTTAAAACTGTGACACCGGCTTGTGCAGGTATCTCCACATATTCCGGAATATCACCCTGGTTTTGTATTCCGGGACCCATCAATGCGAAATCAGGCAGAAAGTCCCTGTTATCAGGATTTGTGGATTTTAGCAGTGATAAATGAATACTCTGATCCTTGCTTATGTTGAACCGGTAATATTGAGCCTCCATGCTTTCATGAAGTTCCCCGTAGACAACCCATGATTTGGTCGGATCGGATATGATAGTTGCCGAATCTAACCTTTCGTTATTGTCTGGAATTATTGGCGAATGCGCCAGCACAAAGGATACCGAAAGCAATAGAGCGATAAAGATAGCAAATGGCTTAAGATGTCCACGATGTTCTGCCAATGGTTTCCCCCTTGAATATACCTATCTGCTTTATAGTAAATAAAAATACCAGATTTCTCACATAGAAACTGTGGGAATGTGTAATTGGAAATTATATTTGAATGGGGATTTCGTCATCCATTTCTTCAATATCAAAAAAGGGTATTCCTGCATTCGGGTACCAGAGGTCTAGGAAGGTAAGCATGTGATATTTCATGAATACATCTATTGGCATGCTTCCAATCAGTATGACCACTGCAACTATGATCAACTGAATGAAAGCTATGGGTGCAAGAACTATCCAGATGATGTATTGTGATCCTGAAATAAGTGCTGAGAGGATCAAATAAAGTACCATGTCGATGAGCAGCAGAACAGCACCAATTATAACTATAGCGAGAAAAAGCACAATACCTACAAGAAGAGTTACCAGGAACCAGAGTATAATTCTGCCAAACCAGTAGATTAATATTTGTCCGGAATCTGCTTTGAAATTTGTGAACACTTTCTTAAAAGCCGAAACGATACCGGTCTTCTGGTACATGGCAAGAGGTATGCATAAGTTGATGAACGAATTGATCATTGCACCGATTGTTGCAACTACAATAACAAGAGAGATGAGAAATAGAATATAGGGGATCAAAATAAGCCAAACCGGCTCAGATGGTCGGTCAATTAGCTGCAGGATTAGAGGCAGTGCAGCTATGATGAACACCGAGAAAAATACCAGGGACAATATGACCCTTATTATAAAGAGATCGAAACCCATTCTCAGGTATCTCCTTGTATATTCCCGGAACCTCACATCGTTCTTGACAAGGGAATCCACAAGGACAAAATGCATAACACTGGAGATATACCACAATATCATCATAAACAGGAAAAAAAGAATTATTCCGGCAATGACCAAAGTGACTTTTGGAAACGGACTGACCTGATCAAATGCATTTCCGATCGCATCCATTTTTACCATTTGAATATTTGAGAAAGCGCTGCTTATATCAGGTGCATTGTAGCGGAAATTATCGAAATTTGAGATAACATCATTTTTATCCGAAACATTGTAGTTGGAATTGCCAAAATTGGGTCCACCGCCCACCAGAAATACGATGATCGAAAGTTTTAGCCATTTCCAGAAATCAAATGGCTCGATCAAGCATTTACGGGTCCTTTCATAAGCTTTCCCCACCACATCCAGGACGTACAAATCCATATTAGGAATTATCAGGTGTTAAAATAAATAAGTGACCCCAGAAGTATCTGGCGAAAATACTGATATGTATTCTAAACTGCTTTTGATAAAGCAAATAAACCGCCCGTTATCAGGGTCAGTATCCACCCAATGATGATCATGTGCATCTTCAGGTCGCCATGGAATTGTAAAGAGAAGAGAAATAGTATACTAATTGCAATTACCGCTAAAACAATATGCTTGTGAACCGTTTTTTTATTAGAATACATAATCGTTTTGCCTTGTTTTAGAAGTATTGAACAAATCCACCATGAATGGATTTTTCACCTTAAACTCATCAACCGTACACCACAGTGCTATGCATCAATAGTGCCATAGCTACTCATAAGTAGAAATAATGGTGAATACCGTTGACGTTCGGACCGGGATTCGAACCCGAGTCGGAGCCTCGACAGGGCTCCATGATAGGCCACTACACTATCCGAACACACACTCTTGCGAGCACACCATAATGCATGTTTCTGCATTTAAGCCTTTTGTTGGATCAGGTCCCGCCTCCCAGACTCGAACCGGGGACATCGCGGTGCCTGCGCGGTATGTGCGGTGATT
>JAFGQV010000002.1 GCA_016935475.1 Methanosarcinaceae archaeon | reverse complement strand
TCAAAAGAGTAATTCCCGGTTTATTAGTGATTGCATCTATAATTATATTATTCACAGGGGTTTATGCATCATCAGCAGACAATGTGCTTAACCACGTGGACTGTGAGAAATGTCATAATGGAGATACACCCCTTCATACTGCAAAAGAGTCTCATATGACTGCAGGCACGGGTGGAGAGTGTGCTTCCTGTCACGAATCCAGTGAAGAATCCCATACCAGCGTGGGTATAACACTTGATGAGTGTGATGATTGCCATGACACCGATCTGGGTGAACCAATGGTAAACACGGATTGTACCGATTGTCATGCAAGTGCCAATCCTCCAAGTGACTCACGCAGTAACTGCAATGTATGCCACAGCAACGTGTACCCTGAAGTGTCTGTAGTTCCGCATACCGGCACAGAGGACTGTTCACAGTGTCATGCCGGACATATAAGCGTGGACGGATACAATGATATGTGTGCAGACTGTCATCCAGCTACGGTTGCCGAGTTTGAGGAATTCGGTGGAAAGCACTACACAAGATGTGATGTCTGTCACGTGCAGCACGGTGATGTGCCGGCATGTGTCGACTGTCATGGATTGCACCACGGTGAGGAAATGCAAGTTTGTTCCGATTGCCATGATGCGCATTCACCGATCTATGTGAAATTAGGTGAGATGTAATAATAGGAACTGGTGAGCATAGTCTCACCTTCTTATTTTATTCTTTTTTGTTCTTTTCTGGATAACAAGTTGCTTCATAGCTAAGTTGCTTGATAGCTTCTATTTTGAGATTTGGGTGGTATGCGAAGCACCGTGCCCAAAGCGTTAAAAAGCACCCATGCCTACAGAAAATTCTGATACCACTTTGATTGGATATCAGGTAAAAAAAGAGCTAAATATCACATCAGTTAACTTGATGCGTTCCAAAAAAGAACAAATTGCTGTGTATGCCTAAGAAGTCTTTGTTTCTATATTCCATCCGAACAGGTAATAGGATTGACTTCGTCCTGAAAACAAAAAGAAATACAAGCCGTAGTTTTACGGCTCTGAAACTTCTATGGGTTTCTGCAGTTGAACCTGGATCTCATCAAGGAGCTCATCGTCGGTCTTACCGGCAATATCTATACCAAGTTCCTGTGCCATCTTCCTGATCTTCGATTTTTTCTCTTCCGCAGGCACTTCTTTGATAGATTTTTCGAATTCCTTTAGTGATAGTTCTGATTCACGCTGCGCTTTTTTGAACTCACCCATTGACGTACCCAGTGAACGCGCAAGCTCGGGTACTTTAGCTGCGCCAAATAACAGTACAATCAATGCAAATATAAGTATTAATTCAGTTGGACCTAATCCTCCAATCATCTTTTACACCTCAGTTCAGGTAGCTATTGTTTAAATAAAATTTCAATTTCATATTTTCTAATTATCGATCTAATAATTTATTTCCTTAAGCCTTTACGATATTTGTTAGCATAGTAATTAATTCTTCGTTAGTTTTCCCTTCGGTATCAATACCCGCGTCTTCAGCCATCTTTTTAATTCTGGTATCAATCACTGGCGGTTCTTCTTTTGTTTCGGTGAATGAATCCAGGTCCTTCAACTCAAGTTCTGCGGCACGTTGCGCTTTTTTAAAATCGCCCATTGCCTTTCCCAGTGATCGTGCTAGTTCGGGCAGCTTATCCGGGCCAAAAAGAAGCAGCGCCACTACAATCAGGGCTAATATTTCAGATGGACCTATCATTAATATCAGATTATCAATAGCAGTTGCATAAATAAGTTTCTTTTGCCAACCTTTCTCATATTCACGATGGCATAAAAGAATTAAATAATAAATGCAGCAGCCAAAAAGACTGCTGCAACCGGACTATATCCGGTGAGTTTAAAGCCGTATGATCTTTCTATACGACTCTTATCTCATATCTTTTATTGGCTTCCTTGTCGATAGTATGCACGGAACACGCAATACACGGATCAAATGACCTGACAACAGAACCGATCTGGACAGGGTTAGCAGGATCGGGGGTCAACGTATCAATGGCTGCCTGCTCGGCAGGTCCCCTGTAGCCGTTCGAATCCTTTGGAGAAAGGTTCCAGGTGGTTGCAACCACTGCCTGATAGTTGTCTATCTTTCCGTCCTTGATCTTGATCCAGTGCCCAAGCGCACCCCTCGGTGCCTCTGTCAGTCCGTATCCTTCACCTGTTCTGGGTACGGGTGTGTTATTACAGAAGTCCGAAGTCTTCGTATAGCCTGCGTTCAGGCGGTCGATCAGTTCGAATGCATAGTCTGTTAATTTTGCAAACACAACTACGGTCTCATGCAGCCGGGCAAGTGTTCGGGTATACACATTTGCACCCAGTTTTTGTGCAAGATCTACAACAAGCGGGTCCCCATGGTTTATCATTACTGCCAGAGGCCCTACTTCTGCCGGCTTACCATCGTATCTCGGTGCTTTCAGCCATGTGTACTTCTCGGTTTCGGGTGCATATTTCGGATTTGTCTCACCATCATAAGGATGCTTGCCTCCAGAATATCCTTCATACCATGAGTACTTGATGTGCTCTGTGATCTTATTCGGATCGAATGTTTCCTTTGCAAGAGTTAACCCGTCCGTGAAACCTGGTTTCAGCCATCCCCAGTCGTCTCCTTCATAGAACAGTCCGTATGAAAGGAAACCTATTGGTTCGGATCCGTTATACCCTCCATAGGTATGGAGACCGAGATTGATGTCTTCTATAGGTCCTCCGTACCGTAATAGGACACCAATATCACTATTGGCATGGGAACTGCTTTCATTAAGCCATGCCAGTACATCGGCTAATGACTTGTTTTCAAGCCAGCGCTCAATAGAACATCCAAGCACGTGTGTCTCGATTATTTCCTTTCCCTCAAGCCAGTATGAATATATTTTTGCAATGTCCCCAAACGTTGGCGTGACAGTGACCCCTCCGGGTACGAATGTCATATGGTGGGGCATCTTGCCGCCCAGAATGGCTATGATCTCCTGCAGCAACTTCCTTGCCTGAATTGCGGCGAGCCATGACGTGCCTGTAAAAGGTGTCAGGCGGCTTGCCAGCACATCATATACCTCAGGAGCGCCAGCATCTGTCAAAGTCTCCTTGTACTGGGGGTTCACCAGGTCCGGTGCCCAGAGCGCATAGAAATGGGTGGCATGGCTCATCACCGTATTTGCACCGATGATAATGTTACGTATGAGTCTGGCGTTCTTCGGGATATCAGGAGTAGTTAGCCCGTATGCCATGTCAAGAGCCCGGATGGATGCTGTTGCATGCGCCACAGGACAGACCCCACAGAACCTCTGTGTGAAATGGTAGGCTTCATATGGATGCCTACCTTTCAGGATCTGTTCGAAGCCACGGTATAGCTGACCTGACGCCTTTGCATCGGTTACGGTCCCTCCATTTACATCTGCTTCGAATTTGAGATGTCCTTCGATCCTTGTAACCGGATCAATTACTACAGTTGGCATATATTTACACCTCGTTTATAGTTCGTTTTTTACCTATCTTCAACACATTTCCAACATCAGGGAATGTGGGTTCCACACATGCAATACATGGGGCACCTGCCTGTGTACACATACTCTGGTTGTCGTTCCACTTTCTAAGTGCACAGTCAGAATGCGCCAGCATAGCGCGGCATCCCAGGTCCCAGAGACATCCGCCCTCAGCGTACTCAGTGTCAATTTGCCCTTTGTCATAGAATCCCCGTCTCGGGCAGTTCTCATGAACGGTGTGAGTGGGAAGGAAGAATGCTTTTGGTCTCTGGTATTCGTCAAGGAAGTCCCCTGATACTTTGTCAAGGATCACTGCAGCCAGAGTGAGCAGCACCCAGTCAGGGTGTGACGGACAGCCAGGAATATTGACAACAGGCAGCCCTGCCTTTGACGTGTAATCTGCTCCAAGGGCTCCTCCTTTCTTCGGTCCGGAGAACTGAACGCCTACCAGATCGGTTGGATTGGGATCGGCCCCGGGCATTCCACCGTATGTGGCACATGCACCGATCGCAACTGTTACCAGCGCGTTTTCGGCAACGTGTCTGACCTCTCCCAGGAATGGTTTTCCAGCGATCCTGAGGTAGTTCCCTGTTCCATCAGGACCCAGCGGAATACCGCCTTCCACCACAAGGATGTAAGGCTTGCCACTTGCCAGGAACTCTTCAAGGGCATAATTGGCGTTCAAGGCCGCATTTTCCACGGTCTGACCATCTACGAAAAGACCCTGCTGGGTCATCAGCGTTTCATGGTACTGGATCACAACATTAAGCTGCTTGATCGCCTGAAGCACATCAGGATGCTCGCCGTTCAGGAAAGAGATGCTACATCCCGTACACTCCGAGCCGTGCAGCCACACGATGTTCCAGTCAGATTCTCCAACAGCTTTCGCAATGTCCGCATGGTACGTATTCAAAAATACAGAAGCACCTAATGCAGACGTCATTTTTAGAAAAGTCCGCCTATCCATTTTGAGCAGATCAATTCTTTCTTCGGTTGTCATGAAAAATTTCCTCCTGTTCAGATCGTTGCATATTAAATAAATTATAAATATATTTAGTAATTATCCATATATATTTGTTTGT
>JAFGQV010000109.1 GCA_016935475.1 Methanosarcinaceae archaeon | reverse complement strand
GAATGGGCAGCTCATGTTAAAACCGGTGTCCACAAGGAATTGCCGCCTATTGATAAAGATTGGTGGTATACCCGTTGTGCAGCCGTACTGAGGAAAATATACATAGACGGTCCCATCGGTGTGGAAAGACTGCGTTCGGTATATGGCGGAAAGAAGGACAGAGGTTCAAACCCATATAAAAAAGCAAAAGGCAGTGGCGCTATTGTAAGAGGGGCATTGCAGCAGTTGGAAGCAGCAGGTTTTGTACGTGCACTGAAACGCGGTCGTGTAATATCACCAGCCGGTCAGTCATTAATGGACAATACTGCCCACGATCTAAAAGGTGAATTGATCGAGAAGATCCCAGAGCTTGCAAAATATTGATCATGGGGTTGTACCGACATAATTTAAGAATAGACATTTCATCATTCGTGTTGGTTCTGGGAGATGCTGTCAAGAAAATCCAGCATATTAGGGATAGAAAAGGAAAGCTCATACTTTCCCATATCTTTAAATTATTTATGACATCTCTTTCGGAAATTAAATTCAAATTGTTCACAATTGGTGTAAAATGGGTCAGTGGTGAGAGCAATGGCAGATGAACTTGAAGCAATCCGAAGAAAAAGACTTGCACAGCTTCAGCAGCAGCAAGCCTCGTCCCAGATGGGCGATATGCAGGCCGCCTATCAACAGGAACAGGCGAAAGCTGAGATGGACGCGCAGAAACAGTCAATACTCAGGCAGATCCTGACACCAGAGGCACGTGAGCGACTCACAACACTTAAGATGTCGCGAAAAGAAATGGCTGAGCAATTGGAATCACAGTTGATAATGGTTGCACAAAGCGGGCGTTTACAGTCAAAGATCGATGATGAGAAACTCAAACTTCTTCTCTCACAATTGCAGCCTAAAAAACGTAAGACAACCATTACACGTGTTTAATTCATGAGGGCGTCAGTTCTGTTCAGCGGAGGCAAAGACAGTTCACTGGTCGCAATCCTGCTTGAGCCATTTTTTGATGTTGAACTTGTAACCTGCAGTTTTTCGGTGCTTCCTGTCGGGGAAGTTGCTAAAATGGCTGCAAATGAACTGGGTTTTGCACACCGGGTACTCAAACTTGACAGTATCGTATTGGAGAATGCCTTGACGATCATTATTAATGACGGGTATCCTAAGAACGCCATAAACTACATTCACCAGAATGCTGTGGAAAGTCTTGCGTCAGATGTGGGTGTAAAGATAATTGCCGATGGCATCCGGCGTGATGACCGTGTTCCAGTACTAACCGATTCGCAGGTGCGGAGCATAGAGGACAGGTTTGGCATACAGTACATCTGTCCATTGCGAGGATATGGACGTGCAGCGGTCAATATGCTTGTTCAGCAACATCTGGTTATCGAAGAGGGGCAGAGTGATGATATGGTCAAGGGTGATTACGAGACCGAACTTCGGGAAATGATCAGGCAACGTTTTGGGCATGAGAAAGTCTCTGAGCTGTTCCCAATGCACATTCAATCACGAATAGTAAAGCGAATAATGTGACAGTTCAAATTAAAGGCTTCCAAAAATCAAACAAATTGTACATCGATCATCAATTAAAGATTTATACGATAATCTACTTATTAGCTCAACTCCTGTATACAGCTTATATTAATTATCATAGGTGAGACAAGTGAGTCATAATACAAAAGGACAGAAGACAAGGTTGGCAAAAGCACACAAGCAGAACCAGCGCGTTCCGTCATGGGTGATCATTAAAACCAACAGGAAAGTCGTAAGTCATCCAAAGCGAAGGCACTGGAGACGAAGCAGTGTGGATGTGAAGTAGGAAGGTAATTACAATGGCAGAAGACGCAATTAAAGAGCAGGTATATACCATTCCACTTCGTGCAGTAAAAGCTGCACCAAGATGGAAAAGGGCAAACCGGGCAATAACTTTGATCAAAAAGTATCTAGTAAGGCATATGAAAACCGAACCATCACAGATAAAGATCGACAAGACGATCAATGAGAAGGTGTGGGAGAGAGGATCAGAGAAACCCCCATCATCGATTCGAATACGTGCTGCAAAATTTGAAGATGGTGAGGTTCAGGCAGAACTTGCATAACTCTTAAAGAATAGCGATAATGATCCGAAAATTGGACATATATGATAATCCGATAATAGGGGTATTTGCTACGTGCACTGAAGATGTAGCTGTGGTCCCCATCGGAACAAAAAAGAAAGTATGTGATGCACTCAAAGAGTTGCTTGATGTACGGGTCATTTCAACGCTGATAAATGGCAGTACTGTGGTAGGTTCACTCTGTCGTGGCAATTCAAAAGGTTTTGTGATAAGCGGGGATGCAAATACCAGTGATCTAAAGGATATTGATCTGCCTGTCAAGAAACTGCCGGGCAGGTTCACCGCAGCCGGGAACATCATTCTGGCTAACGATTCCGCAGCACTTGTACATCCTGAAATGTCAGATAAGGCGATGGAGGATCTCTCTAAAACACTTGGTGTGGATGTCCAGAGGGGCACAATTGCCGGCATTAAAACCGTAGGAATGGCAGGTGCTGCTTCTAACAAAGGGGTTCTGGTTCATCCCAGGGCAACTCAGGAGGAGATCGGCCATCTTGAGGAGGTGTTTGGATTGCCAGTGGATATAGGGACCACGAATTTCGGGACACAAATGGTGGGTTCCGGGCTGTTAGTGAATTCAAAGGGTTATGTTGCAGGTTCTAAAACAACAGGATATGAACTTGGTAGAATCGAAGATGCACTTGGTTTTGTGTGAACCAGGGCATCGTATTGCATCTAGGTCATTTAGTAATGAAGAATACAGATGGTGGTTACAAATGAAAAATTATGTTGTAAAGGGTACATTCAAAGCAGGACATGATTGGGAAACATTCACTACGAATGTGGAGAGCCAGAACGAAAAGAATGCGCGTGATAAGGTGTATTCAGTATTTGGCAGCAAACATAGTATAAAACGGTATCTTATCAAGATCAATAGTGTTGCTGAGGTGTAATGCCCATGGCCGAGGTCAGTGAAGAAGAAGTACGGAATCTTGCAATGCAGCATCGAGAGTACCAGAAGCGAGCAGAGGCGATCCAGCAACAGATGAATATGGTGCAGGTTTCCCGTGATGATTGTATCAGGGCGCTTGCAACTATCGAAGAACTGGAAGCATTCGAAGAAGGTATTGAAACAATGGTCCCAATTGGAACGGGGTCGTTTGTATATGGCAGGCTCAATAATCTTGGCAAAGTTATTGTAAACGTTGGCGCAGGTGTAAGCGTTGAAAAGTCAATTGACGGAGCAAAAGAGATTTTGAATCACCGAAAAGAAGAACTTGGCAAGATACTCGAGAATATGAATATTTCACTGACCAAAATTGCACAGGGCATGCAGTCGATAGAGGCCATGGTCCAAAAGTTCAATGCGCCTCAATGAACTGTCTTTTCTTTTCACTTTTTTATGTTTTGATGGGATGAATTAAGTGTTCAGCAAACTTAAGGAAAAGCTTGGTGGCTTTAAAAACTCGCTGGGCCGTACGATCGATGAGAAAGCAGTTACTGTAGATATATCGGTTGGAGAATCAGTTGAATCAGCACCATCGAAACCGGTTACTTCTGCACCCTCCGGAAAGGTCGGTATTGCTCAAAAAGCAAAGGCTTTGGTATTTGAGAGGGAGGTATTTCTTAGCGAAAGTGACCTTGAAGAGCCTCTATGGGAGTTGGAGATGGCGTTGCTTGAGAGTGATATAGCAATGTCAGTTTCAGAAGCAATAGCCGCATCTGTCAGGGAAGAGCTGGTTGGGACACGTAAGCGGATCGGCAAGAACACCGGTATGATTGTTGAGCAGGCACTTAAAAATGCAATATTGAAGGTCATGTCTGCCAATGTTTTTGATTTTGACGATTATATCAAAAATGCAGAGAAACCCGTTCACATCGTTTTTGTTGGTATCAATGGTACGGGTAAGACCACAACCATTTCAAAGCTGGCCAAACGCCTTCAGGATATGAATTATTCAGTTGTTATTGCAGCAGGTGACACCTTCAGGGCCGGTGCGATCGACCAGATCGCGATACATGCGAAAAAAATCGGTGTAAAACTGATCAAACATCAGGAAGGCGGTGATCCTGCGGCGGTGGTTTATGATGCTGTGCAATATGCAAAAGCACACATGTCGGATGTGGTACTTTCAGATACTGCCGGACGCATGCACACCAATGTGAACCTCATGGCACAACTGCAAAAACTATGCCGCGTAAGCCCGCCTGACCTTGTGGTCTTCGTCGACGAGGCTGTAGCTGGCAATGATGCAGTTGAACGTGCGGCACAGTTCAATGAAGCGGTCCCCTTAAACGGTTCGATCCTCACCAAGACCGATGCCGATGCAAAAGGTGGTGCAGCGATCTCTATCGCATATATCACAGGAAAGCCTATACTATTCCTGGGAATGGGGCAGGGGTATGATGACCTCCAGAAGTTCGATCCCGAATGGTACGTGAACCAGTTGTTTGAATAGTGCGAAGTTGATTTGATTTTTTTAAATCCTTTTTATCTTAGCACAATAACATCTGGATCGATCTTATCTATCAAAGATGGGAACAGATCAAAATTTGCCTTTTTACCTGTGCATCCACGCCATTGCATTATCTTTACCTCTCCACACGCAGCTGATCAGAATGTGACTTTTGGTGCTTCACGCTCTGTCGATGGAGCTTCAAAGAGTTCTTTTTTGTGGAAGTTCATCAAACCTGCTACAATATTTGTTGGGATCGTTTGGATACTAATGTTGTATCTCATGGCAGTATCATTGTAAAACTGCCGGGTGTAGGCGATCTTGTCTTCGGTCTCTGAGAGTTCTTGCTGAAGTTGCAGGAAGTTCTGGTTTGCCTTGAGTTCCGGATAATTTTCTGCTACTGCAAAAAGGGATTTTAAGGTAGAAGATAGAAAATTCGATGCACCTGCCTTATCTTTGACACTTTCTGCTGACATTACTGCGGCTCTGGCTTTTGTTACATTCTCAAAAACCGTTTTTTCATGTTTCGCATAACCTTTTACAGTTTCCACAATGTTTGGTATGAGATCATGACGCCTTTTTAATTGAACTTCGATCTGTGCCCAGGCATTCTCCACTCGATTCCGTTGTCTAATGAGGTTGTTATAGATAACAACAAATAGCAAACCAAGAATTACTATTATTATTATTACTAAAAATTCTAGAACGATGCTATCATCTCCTTGTTATATTTTACTTTCATCTGGCTCCTCCACCGCCGCCTCCAAAGCCACCGCCTATCCCGCCACCACCACCGCCGGACGATCCTTTTGGAGAAGATGCGCTGTAAGCACTACTAAAACCCGAGACAAATCCGGGATTATAATAGATAACATAAAAGTGACTATGGCTGAATTGTTCGGATGGGACTACAATGGACATGTTCTTCAGGGCTTTTTCTGCAACTCCTAAGGCCACGGCATAGACCATGTAATAATCCCATATCTTTATTGATTCCGGGGGATGTTCCTTAAGGGCAGAAAAATCTGCCAGATATTTTTCAAAATTATCCCACCTTTTGCTAAAAAGCCTTCCTTCGGGCGTCCAGCGTCCAAAGCTTTTTTCATTTACAGCGGCGAAAATTGTTAATGCAAATCCAATTATCATGATAAAAATGATCATATTCAAAACATTTGAAGCCACTGGAAATTGAACAGGTGGATAAATACCGGTTATTATTCTCAACACAAGAAAAGCTATTATTATTACGATCGCATTAAAAATAAATATCTTGATGTTGCCCCTGGATATAAAAAACTTATCAACTTTTATTTTGTCTTTAACTTTTTTGTTCCATCCGTGCATGAATTCAAAAAATTCAGTATCTTTTCCAAGTGCAGCTTTCAACTGGCTCCATGGTATCGAACCAGCTGATGTATATTTTTTCAATAATGAAAAAACGTCCAGCTCAAAGTCCTGTAGGTCTGAAACATCCGCGTTCTTATTTATTTCAATTACGACGTCTTCGACCTCATGATCAAGAATGCCTAAATATTTTTTATTGGATCTCACATCATGAAGACTGATATAATCGCGGTATACAAGGTCCATAACAGTAGCCACAAATCCATCCATTGTAGGGATGCCAACTTTACTTTTCACTATGGCATTCACAACGGCAGGTTTTGAATCTGTGGGGAGCTCTCTTTCATACAATGCAGAATAATCAATATTAGGCTCCCTTCCATATTTGAAATAAATGTAGAAAGGAAATAACAGAACCGTAGCAGCAAGTAAAATTGTCAGGTAATAAATGATTTTCACAATTCCCTGGTCGGATTCATATTTCTTTTCGATAGCCAGAATTTTTTCAAGCCCATTTTCGTTTTCTATAGATACGAAATTTGGATCAGGAGATATAATTCTTGGAAACACGGTTCGTATTTCGTACCAGCTTTCCGAAGGGATCTTGCCGGTTTCGATGTTTATGACACTTTCTTCTAAATGAGACTGCCGGGTATAATCATTCGGATGAAGCCAGTATTGGATGTCATCTCCTTCTCCTGCAGGAAATGAAATGGTGGCTGTTAATTCTGTGAGAGGTTTTTCCCATTCTTCTCCCCATAACTTATAGTGAAATTCGGAAACATCATCATAAACGATTATCCCCCTATAGTAATCATAAGAAATGACAAAGGTGATGTCGTCTGGTGTGGGGGACGGTAGCCTTCCAACCAGTTCATAACCATCTGGTATTGGAACAACACTAAAAGTACCACCTTCACAATGTCCCTGTATATTTTCAATAGACCCCCCGGGTGGCGGATATACTCTTCTGAATACTTCCCGGTAAGTTCCATCAAAGGTATATGTAATATATTCTTCTACGTGGACGATTCCGTTCGAATCGATATCGATGTTTATTTTGTCACTTTCTATCGTATAATCTCTTGCAGAAACAGAAGACGTAAAAAGCACGAAAAATGATAAAAAAAGAAAAATAAAAGTGTATTTGTGTTTCATTTTACCCCTTTATTGAAGGGGTAAATAAATATAAAAAGATTGCCATTAAGTGATTTCTATTTAAAAAGTCGGGTGGTCTGTGTAAAATGTCAGAACAAAATCGGACCTTCTGCACAAAGCCATATTTTAAATAAAGTTTATTTATACCACAGGTTATACGCTATTATAATGGAATTGTGTGGGTTTATTGATCATGATATCCGTCATCTACCATCCCGATTATCTAAAACACGACACATGTACTCATCCCGAAAACCCGAAGCGACTTGTTGCAATTATGGGTATGTTAAAAAAGAAAAAGTTTTTTGAGAAGCATTCTCTTGTTACACCTGAACCAGCAGATATCCCGCGGATTGGGTCCGTTCATGAGCCAGAACACATCAAAAAAGTGGAGGAGCACTGCCGCGCCGGGATCCCACTGGATTTCGACACGGTTGTTTCCAAAGAATCCTTCAATGCTGCATTACTGGCAGCAGGCGGTGCGATCAGGTCGGTTGATGAGGTTCTGGAAGGGGGAATGTCTTTTGCACTTGTGCGCCCTCCGGGACATCACGCAAAACCCAACCGTGCGATGGGATTCTGCATGTTCAACAACGTTGCGATTGCTGCTCGGTATGCTCAGTCTCTTGGAATAGCGCGGGTACTGGTGGTTGACTGGGATGTGCACCATGGGAACGGCACGCAGGATATGTTCTACTCTGATCCCTCAGTATTGTATTTCTCTATTCACCAGTATCCATGGTTCCCGGGAACCGGCAGGTTAGATGAAGTTGGTGAGGGAGAAGGCACCGGTTATAACATCAATGTTCCACTGACAGCCGGTGCGAATGATATAGATTACCTGTATGTTTTCAAAAAGGTTCTTGTGCCAATCGCACTTCAGTTCAGACCTGACATCATTCTGGTTTCCGCAGGACAGGACGCGCATGCCGATGATCCATTGGGCGGCATGGAACTGACCTCAGCAGGTTTTGGGAATATGGCTGCCGTAGTCAGGGAAATTGCAGATATCACATGCAAGCGCACTGCGTTTGTACTGGAAGGCGGCTACAATCTTTATGCACTGGCAGATTCGGTGTTCGAGATACTCCGGGCGTTCGAAGACAAAAGAGATATCTCATTTCCAGAGAGGAATGAGGTCTCAAAGGCTGTTCTGGAAAGGGTGAACGAGGTGATGGAAGTTCAGAAGCATTGGTGGGATTTTAGCCCATTGGCTTAAATGCCACTCAGCAAAAGTCAATTCTTACATATATTTACACCATGTCAAATCTTGTATCTTCATCCCTGGTAAATATCGGCAACATTTTAAACAACAAATATTATTTATTGAGTGGTGATGGTTTTGATCAGAACTTTCATTGCGGTTGATTTCCCTCCGGAATTTAAGGAAAAGATTGTTGAAATACAATCAAAGCTAGATGATTTTAACCTCAAAATTGTAGATCCTGATATTGTTCACATCACCTTGAAGTTTTTAGGGGATGTGGGCGAAAATAAGATCGAACCGATTGCAAGTGCTCTGGATGGAATTGAGTCCCCATCATTTGATGCCGTGGTCAGGAATGTGGGCGTGTTTCCAAAACCACAATACATCAAAGTAATATGGCTGGGCGCGGAGGGTAGTTTTGCGCAGCTGCATGACAACGTTGAGTCTGCGCTCGAGCCATTCAGGTTTAAAAAAGATAAAAATGGCTATACCGCTCATGCAACAATTGCCCGCGCAAGATATGTACCCAAGAGCCGGAAGGAAGCGTTCCTGAACATCCTTGATGAGTTAAAGGATGTGGAACTTGGAACAATGCATGTGGATAAAATAAAGCTCAAGAAAAGTACGCTGACCCCGGAAGGGCCGATATACGAAACCCTGCATGAGACCAGGTTGAAGTGATCCATTAGCAGGGTTCGATTTCCGATCAATCACTGACCCATTCGGTTTTGACCGTCGGTGTCACTCAATTTCTTCATACTCCACAAATCCGCTAGAGCGTATTATCCTTTTATCGGCTGTAATTAT
>JAFGQV010000108.1 GCA_016935475.1 Methanosarcinaceae archaeon | reverse complement strand
CCAGTGGGTTATGACCTGCCTGTTGGCCCAGGCATAATTGGCAGCACATGCCATTGCTTTGAAGTAGTTCTGTGCTTCATCGGACTGTGCAGGTGCACATGCAAGCTGTTTATCAGGAAGGTCTATTCCGTATTTCTTTACTGCCTGTGAGAGCACACGCAGGTGGTCGGTACATATCTGGTGCCCTGCCCCGCGGGAGCCACAGTGGATCATCACGGTTACCTGCCCTTCTTCAAGACCGAAAGCCCTGGCAACACCGGGATCATATATCTTATCAACATACTGGACCTCAAGGAAATGGTTACCGCTTCCAAGTGTACCGAACTGGGGTTTTCCGCGTTTTCGTGCTTTATCGCTTACCTGGGATGGGTCCGCGCCCGGTATGGAACCGCTCCCTTCGCAGTGTTCGACGTCTCCCTTCACTCCATAGCCAGCTTCAACTGCCCAGCGGGAGCCATGCATGAAAGCATCGTCCAGCTCGCAGTCAGATGCACGGATCCGGCTCTTTGAACCGACACCGGAGGGGACATCACGGAACAGGTTCTCCACCAGTTCTTTGATATTCGGACGAACATCCTCTTCGCGCAGGTTCGTCCGTATAAGACGGACACCGCAGTTGATATCGAAACCGACCCCGCCCGGACTGATGATGCCTTCCTCTTTATCGAATGCAGCAACACCACCGATCGGGAACCCATAGCCAACATGTGCATCAGGCATTGCCATTGAGTATTTCTGGATGCCTGGCAGGGTTGCAACATTTGCGACCTGTTCTATCGCGTCTTTCTCAAGGTGGTGTATCAGTGCCTCTGAAACAAATATGCGTCCGGGTACTCTCATACCGGCTTTGTAATTCTTCGGTAGTTCCCATGTGTTATCATCGATCTTTGAAAGCATCTCATGATCCTGACTTACAGTTTCGTCTGTCATTTTAATTTTCTCCCACCCATTCCATTTCTCATTTAACTATCGATGGATATTATGCTGTCAATACGTATGAATATTAGGTTTATTATTTGGCTTGATACTGGGTTTTGGGTTTTGAGCATAATTCACTAGGTGTCCACAACCACCTGCACCATCCAGCCGTTCGGCATCTCTTCTATCTTCAGTTCGTTATAGGTAACTGCCTTTACTTCGGTGTCGAACTCATGGCGTGCAAGGTCAATGGGTTCACCGGATGCGCTCCCTGAAAGTGAATATTCACCATTGTTCTCTTTAATTCTCTCAACCGCAAATTTACCGAATACCACCTGCTCCGCATCGAACAGGTACAGAAGTTCCGACAGCCAGTCGACCAGCAACCCGTCCATGTCCGCTGATGTGATCTCTATTTTTTTGGATTCCGTTTCCCGGACATTGTCCGTAGCGATCATCACGTTGAACATTGCAAAAGCGGCGTTCTCAAATGCTTCTTCGATCGTCCTGCCATATGCCCTGAATTTTGCGTCGGCTGTGTGCTCGAGGTATTCGAACCTGGTGTCATCTGGCATACTGTTCAATTGGCTTTGTGGTACATTAACTTAGCTGCATCTTACTGCATGGTGGCAGATTGTGCTTCTTTCACATGCATAAAATTGTACTACAGGTTCGAGACTTTTTATTATTTTCTGGTTACGCCCAATACTCAGTTCTATTAACCGCGGATATACTCACTTCCTGCGGAGTTGAGTGCCTGCTACGCCCGAAAGGCGTGTAGGTAATGCCGATAAATGTGGGTTATGCATGCGAGATCTGCGTTCATCTGTGTGTATCTGCGGTTCGCCTTAGTTCAAAAGACCAGAAGAAAATAAAAGCTCTCACAGGTTCACTACAAAATCGGTGCTATAATTTGTTCCATATATGGAAGATTCTCTGAAGTGCTGTGATGTGGCTTCCGATAGCAATTACTATCATAAGCCATCCAAGGACCGAGAAACCTCCTATCTGGTGGGGGTGTACAAAATAGATGATGGATGCCAGCATTATATAGACAAGCCGGTCAGCCCTGCCCATGATCCCGCCGTAGTACCTCCCGATCTCCATTGCCTGTGCCTGTGTGCCAAGATAGCTGGTGATAAGGACACCGACAATTGCGATGGTCCCTATCTGCCACTGGACATGTCCCCCAAGGAATATGCCGCAGATGATGAATACATCTGAATAGCGGTCGATCACATGGTCTAAGAAATCGCCTTTGTTACCTGCGGCATTCAGGTACCTTGCAATTGCACCGTCCAGCGCATCGAGATATGAGTTCAGGAACACAAAGAATCCTGCTGCAAGCACCAGCAGGGGTTCGTTCAGTGAGTAATAGAAACAGACTCCTGCCATGGCAGCAAAAACAAGGGAGGCTGCTGAAACTACATTTGGTGATATGCCTGTATCTGCAGCTACTTTTGCAATTGGTTCAATGAATTTTGATGCAAATGGTCGTAGGGAGTCGAAGGTCATGGGTTTATTTACATATGGTTTGTTTGATTTAATGTTTTCCCGATTCTACTCCTGATGCTCTGGTAATTGGAGCATCATTTTCGCGCAATATCGCACAGGTACTTGATCCTGCATGAGTGTTCGACCTGGGTTGTCACCACGTAGGCTTCTTCCAGTATCTTGCCCACTGCAAAGGTTCCGTGACTGTAGACGATGGCACCTTTGTGTTCGGACAGTGCCCGGGAGGTGTTCTGCGCGAGTTCTGGTGTTCCTATGCCGCCCCTGACGATGGGTATCTCATGGAGGAAGTACAGCCCTTCGCTGTCGATGGGTATGATGGTGTCCGAGTCTGCAAGGAGGGACTGGGTCACAGAATACGGACAGTGCGCATGGATGATGGCAAGAGCGGAGGTGTTCTTGTAAATGGTACGGTGGACGATGGTCTCTGAGGATGCGATGAGGTCAAGCCCTGATGTGCCGTCCAGTTCCACTTCGACGACGCTGTTCTCAGTGATGTCGTCAAGGGCGCACCCGCTTCTTGTTATCAGTATCCTGCTGCCTATCCGCACGCTGATGTTGCCGAAGTGTGATTCCACAAGCCCGTGATCTACGAGCTTTTTTCCGAATTTAGCAATTTGCCGCCACATGGTTATTCCGCATTACTGTAGATATGCCATAACATTTATTTGCTATGATTGTATCTAAGAAGAAGCATCCTGTGGATATTATCCTTTGGAATGTGCGCCTCGATGGCTCAGCCCGGCAGAGCGAGTGATTTGTAATCACTAGGTCGCGTGTTCAAATCACGCTCGAGGCTTCTGATTCTTTTTTATTTCTAAGGCTTCTATCCGGTAAGTATCTCGAATGGCAATCCGGGAAAAATAGGCTTATCAGACCTGTTCCTATTATCACGCAGTCGAATATCCTATAGATGAACAGGCTTATATAATCCCAAACTTACCTTGCATCATGAACCCGGGCAAGACCAGAGGAAATATCAAGATCGGATTAAGCGTAGGGATCGTTCTGAAACAAGACCAGGGGAGCGGGAAAATAACCCGTGGTGTTGTCAAGAGGATATTGACCAATTCCTCATCTCATCCGCACGGAATAAAAGTACAATTGGAAGATGGCAAAGTCGGAAGAGTTAAGGAGATATATGCCACAAGTGCAAAATGAGTATAGTCAAAAACCAAACAATATTTACTGATAGCATGTTATTTCCAATATTGGAAACTCCTTCTTTGATTACTTTCACATTGCTTGAAATATCCTTATATAGAGCAGAAACAATGTTCTGAAGGGGAATAAAAATAGTCGAATATAGTGTTGCAAAAGATGAAAATGGAAGGTACTGGCATATATCTGATGTCCCGTATAAAGACAGGCCACAATTCACATGCCCAGAATGTAATTCTCCTATGACTGCAGCAAAGGGACAAATATATGCGCATCATTTCAGACATTTCACTAAAAATATTCATGACAACGAGACCCCATTGCACCAAGATACAAAATGGCTCTTCTATCAAAAACTGAAAGATTGTATTGAGAATAACACTGCGTTTCCTTTGAATTGTGAATGTCATTCTTATGGAAAAGAATACACACAAATCGGTTATGGCATATCCGAAAGCATTCCATTGGATACAAAGTATTGTCCAACATTAGACATAAATCCATTTAATGAAAGAAGAAGATTCGTCTATAATGTTGTAAACGGAGCTTCAGAGGCACATGTCGAAAAAACAACAAAAGAAGGTTTCAAACCAGACATCTCACTATATGATGAAAATGATAACATAATAGTAGCAGTCGAAATTGCCCATACTCATGAAGATTCTGACGAAAAAAGTGAATACTACTTAGAGAAAGGAATTGATGTCATCTATGTGAATGTAGGAACGAATGATGATTTATTAGACTATCACAACAACAAATATTCAAAAATCATTTTTAAACTACATCGCAGAGGCTGCAGAATACCTATTGTCACCACTCCTAAAATGTTAATTGATAATTTACGATACAGAGAGAGGTTATTCCAGGATAAGCTCAATACTGCTTTAAATCGTCTTTTTTCGGACATCGATGAATACATTTACGATATAGTTCGTGAAAAAGTCGAAGAGAAGATTTGCATTGCCAGAGAACAACAAGAAAAAATGCAGAGGCAAAGAGAGTGGGAACGACAAAAACAGATTCAAGAATACAAAAAAAGCCAAAAAGAAGAACGATTGAAGAGAGAACAAGAGCTAAAACTGGATCGTGAAAAATATCGCTTACAAACCGAGCAAAAAATGGCTAGTATTGAAGCCAAAAAGAAGAAACTAATGGCATTACAGACTGAAGGGGTTTGTTTTAATTGTGGCAATGAAGGGCGTAATAAATCATCTAAAAACGTTACAGAGATTAACTCTCAATTTGTAATCACCATAAATCGATGTGCCTCTTGCTACAATAAATATGTTTCAAACCCCATAGATAAAAAGCTGGAAAAAGCTATCGAAGAAATATTATCTGAATAATTGTACTATTTTGTAATAGAGTTAAGATGATCAAACCATCACAAGATGTAGAAATAAAAGCCTATTTCAATTAATTACAGTTCTTAATCCTTCCCACGCTCCAACAAGTATAACAGACTGAGTATTGCCGCTATCGGGAGTCCAATTGTCGGGAACTCGGGGATTTCTGTGGGGTCAGTTGGTCCAGGTTCGCGATCAGTTTGTGTTGGCGTAGGCTCTGGTTCAGTTTCGGATTCGGTTGGTGTAGGCTTCGGATCAGTTGGTGTAGGTTCTGGTTCAGTTTCAGATTCAGTTGGTGTGGGTTGCGGATTGGAATCTGAAACATGGATGTAATAGGTCTTTGTCTCGGTATCCGATCCATCCGGTCCGGTCACTTTCAAAGAGACATAAAAGTCACCAGCAGTGTTGTAAATGTAAGAAGGATTCTGACAGGTGCTGCTTCCACCGTCTCCAAAGTCCCACAGGTAATCAGTGATACTGCCTGTTGACAGGCTGGTGAAGTTTACAGTCAGCGGCTGGTCTCCACTCAAGGGGTCGCCACTAAAACCGGCTACTGGCGCAGTTTCGTCAGTTGTTTCTGTAGGTGATGCTGTTGGTGTTGATGTAGGTCCTGCACCGCCCCCCATCATTATCGGACCTCCTACAATGTCCATGGGTGTCGGTGTGGGTTCTGGTATGGATAGCAGTACTTTGTTCACTTCAACTGTCAGGGTGTCCGTACCAACCCCGAGATCATCATCCGTTACAGAAATTGTCACGGCATAAACGCCATGATCATCGTATGCATGGGTGTCGCTCATCGGACTGGTCGCAGGATCCATCGTATTGACAGTACCATCTCCCCAGTCAACTGTTGCGATATGGGAATCACCACTGCCCTTATCGGTAAATGCCGGGGTTATTTTTACCAGCGCTCCTTCATTCACGGTCTGGTCTTCACCTGCATCAACTGCGGGAGCCACGTTATTAACGGTTATTGTAAAGGTGTCTGCACATACTAACCCCTTTATGCCATCTGCACCACCTTCTTCTTTTATGAGAGTAGAAACAAATAACGCGATTGCCTGCTCAGGAGACCCAGCATCAAGCAGGTAAGCCAGATCAGGGTGGTCATTGACGTCAAACAGGTTCCTGTCCATCACGATAAAAGTGGCAGTGTACTCCCCGTCATCGGCATAAACGTGAGTTGCTTCCAGCGTACCGCCGGTAACTGAACCATCACCAAAATCCCAGATATAAGAATATGAATCATTGCTCCCGGATAAACTGGCAGTAAAACTCACAGGTTCGCCTTCATTCACAGATTTATCTGCGTCTACGTTAACCCCGGCTTGTGTTGTAGCCAGACCGATCACAATAACGACTATTACCAGCACAGCAACCGGTGAGTACTTGATTATTTTCATATGATACCTATCATTTGATCTGTTGAGCTTACCCTCGTTTTTGGTTCGAGAGCCCATCCCACAAAAAGATAATCAATATAGCTTCTTTAAACGGAAATCACAATGTATGCACTATGTTTCGTGAAACCGCTCATTTTAGAGTTGCTTCTCCCCTCACTTCAACTTAGAAACTGCCATTCTTAATATAGTTTACTAAATTATTTAACACGTTTCATAGATTTTAATAATATATATTGGAATAATATACTTAGAACTGGTTTTTCCAACCATTTCTCAGTAATGAAAAAGGAAAAAAGGTTCTTGAATTTACTTCGTTGGCAAAGCAATGAAAAAAGAATAATTATCTTGATCGGTCAGCAGTTGGGATCAGGTCATTTTGCTTTGGTTTTGCGTCATCAAAAAGTAACTATTATTAGAAATATTGTTCAGAAACACTATTTCAAAAACTATTTAATTTTTCAACTCTATTTTTTTATACGTTTGTAAGATATTTTCGACACCTCGAATTTTCGAGGCATTTTGGGGGATATGGATGACACTCAGACATGGTACTATAATATGCTATGCAACAGCTTTTGTTTTTGTGATGATGACCGCGGGCATGGTAGCAGGAAATGTGATTGAGATCCCTGAACCGGTGTCTCCGGTAATCACACGGTCAGATCCTGCGTCTTCTTCGGTTTCAGATTACATCGGAGATTCAAGAACATTCACCGTGAATGTTAGTCAAATTGCAGATGTGACCTGGATTCTTGATGGAACAATACTTCACACAAATCAATCGGTCCGGACAGCATCGTATTGTTGCAGTTCTGACGAACTTGGTGTACATAATCTGACAATATTGGCACAGAACGAGATTGGGATGGACCAGAAGTGCTGGGACTGGGTGGTCAGCACAATACCTGTAGGTATTAAGCTCTTTCCGGGATGGCATTTCATTTCAGTACCATGCGAACTATGTGATCCCGGTATTGACCATGTACTGGAATGCGTAGCCTATGATGCCCTTACCTGCTACAACGCAGAGACATGTTCATGGGAAACAGTGTCGGCAATTGAACCATCAAAAGGATACTGGATCCATATCCCCGAGGGCTGCGGCACTCAGGTCATACCGGAGGAAGCCCTTGAGCCGGCAGTAACGCCATATAAACAGGCTACCCAGATATTCAAAGGCTGGAACGCCATTGGCTGTTGCGAGTCCGCAGACGCTCTATCAGCAGAAATGTCACTGGCATGTATTGACGATTGTTACACATGCATCTGGGGTCCATGGAATCCTGTGACGATGTCATATGAGTACTTCGGACACAACGGGGAAAGCGGGCTGATCTCAGGCAGGCATCTCGGAACAGATTCCTTTGAAATGGAGAAGTACCGGGGGTACTGGGTCTATGCAACTTCGAATACGGTTCTCGTAGAAAATGAGGACACCCTGATCGATAGGCTGTCAGATCTCGATGCCTTCCACCCCCCGGCAAGCGATGAAAACAAGATCATGCTGTACAACGAATGGCATTACTTCAATGTGGTTGATGAAGAACATGACCTGTCATTTGTGATCACCTTGAAATTGAACGGGGATATCTATGACCTCTCCGGGAATACCAACGACCCGTTCAGCACCCATGCCAATGTCATGTTAAGTTACCATACTCCGGCTGGTGCAAATATCACAATAGACGGATGTCCCATGACGCAGGTGGAATATTCGGATATAACACCCGATCTTAGAATAGGCAACAGTGACACCAGGCTGACAAATGATGGTTATGAAGTGCATGTGGAGTCCAGTGACGGACAGACGGTTTTCGATGCAGTATTTGAACCTGAATGCGAACCAGCTCCTGTTTTTAGTGCTCCTTATGAACCGGACAGGGTGATCAACTGGCAATCTGCATCACCTAAAATGGAAGTTGATGGCACACTTACCATCAATAAAGGAACACCCCTGGAAACGACATACACATTGAGCAACGCAAGGGGCTACCATGACCATAACTGGGGCTACTGGTTGTGGCAGGATGATATCGGATGGAAATGGGGACAGGCGAGTGAGGGAAACACAGGTAAATACACATTTAGCTTTGGGAACGTTACCAATAACGACCATACGGAATCAAAAGGCTCTGTCCTGGATATCTGGGAAGACGAAAAAATAATTGCGATATTCACGAATGATGAGTTGAATATGCAGCATTATATGATGAGTGACCAGCTTCCGGATAATCCCTTCGTGGAACTGCTTCCGGACAACACGTTTCCCCTGATCACGGTTATTAATGCCGTCTCGGATGATGACGGGGATATGGTCAGCATTGAGTTCAACACCGAACACTTCATGCCAATTCCGATACCAACCGGAGAGGATCAATATCTCGTCATATGGGAAGTGTTTGGAACATACGATGTCAACGGATATGTGGCTGGAAACCCGGTTTCTTATACAACAAAAGGATTCATGGAGTATGTAGCATAGTCCGATCTGTAATTTCGTCTGTAGTTCCCTCTGTGTGCTCTTCTTTACTTCAAATATTTGAAAAACGGCACTTTTCCACAAGGTTGTATACAGGTATTTCGGACATTACCCGCACAACAATCCGATGCCATCAAATTATGATTTTAGCTTAATAAACTCATTTGGAAAGTTCTTTTAAGAAAATGTTGCCAAATTAGAAAAGGAGTTATAGGAGCTAATTTGATATCCTCAATAACTTGTATACCCCAAATGGAAAGACTTTTGGTATTTTGAAGCTGCATAGTATATGACCAACAATAGGTCGAGTAATTATACAAAAAAAAGAAAGAGATTTGAACTTTAGATAAAAAGAGCCTCGGGTGGGATTTGAACCCACGACCTCGTCCTTACCAAGGACGCGCTATACCCCTAAGCCACCGAGGCACTCGTATCTCTTAGGGTAATATGTTGCCTTCAAATATCCCGAATCAATTATGAATGTTTCGGTTGGTATTGCGGTTTTATAAATTCCAGCGGCTATCCACAGGGAACTGTTCGTTTATCCGCATAAGTACGGTGCTTTTGTGAATTATATTGTATGAGCGGGAAAGCACAGTGTCGCAGCCAAAGAGACCCTTGCCATTGACGATCCCTATCTTATCAAAATCGCGGCGTGTTTCTATCCCGTGGTCCCTCAGGATCTTTCCGATGGGAATATCCGCACGCATCATATCCCGCCGCACAGCCTCCGGCATCCTCCCGATGGGCGACATCGACCTTGCATATACATAAGGAATTCCGTCTGCGACCAGTGTCACCGTACGGCAGTTCACCTCATCGCCAACATCGATATCCAGAAGAGATGCGATCTGCTCATCGGCTTTTACGATGTGCTGGTCTTCCGTTACAACCGAAACCTCATGCCTTGTCATGATCTCAAGCAGAAACGTAACCGATCCATCGGTTCCGGCACATACCCGAAGACATGTGGGGATATCGAAACTTTTCAGTTTTTCCAGAAAATCCGTTTTCAAAATGTCCACCGTTAACAGACGCTCTTTGACGCTTTATTTGCTGACCTCTTTCTTGGCAGCCTTCAAGCGTTCCTTTGCAGTAAATCCTGTTGCCTTGAGAAGGAAATCCCTGAACCTTTTGTTAGTATCAAGTATCAACTCGTTATCTGTTACCGAATTATCCGAAACCGTATCCACAGCGAGTTTCTTTCCTTCGATCCAGGCAGATAGCCTGGAAATGACACCATACGATGTCACAAACCTGTCACCCTCGCGCTTGACCTCACCAGGGAAACATTCCTTAAGTACCGAATATATCCGTTCACTGTCAGGTGTAAATCCACGTTTTAGCTTATATTCCTGCATTGTTATCACACATATAATGCAGTTAATGCCAATTAAACATTATGGGAAGCACAATTATTTTAATACGAGGTTATCTAATTAGCTTCTAAAACTCCTTTTCTAATTAGACAACATTATCTTAAAAAAATCTCCCAAATGAGTTTCTGTTT
>JAFGQV010000107.1 GCA_016935475.1 Methanosarcinaceae archaeon | reverse complement strand
TGCCATTGAAGAAATGACAGGAGTAACGAAGGAGGACATCCTCGGGAAAGGCGATTATACTTATGCTGTTCCGTTCTATGGTGAACGTAGGCCTATCTTGATCGACCTTGTACTTGATTTTGACAGTGATTACGAAGAGAAATACCATTTTGTAGAAAAGAGAGGAAATGCACTCTTAGCTGAAGCCTTTACCCCCAGTGTATATGGAGGAAAAGGCGCCTACCTGTGGGCAATAGCCTCACCTATCTTTGATTCTAGCGGAAAACAGAGTGGAGCCATTGAATCGATTCACGACATCACAAAGCGCAAGCGTGTGGAGGAGGACTTGCGGGAACAAAAGGAATTTGCTGCAAGCCTGGTTCGGCATTCTACGGTTCCAACCTTTGTCATAGACTCACAGCACAGGATACTGCACTGGAACCACGCCATTGAAGAACTTACAGGCATTACTGCATCTGAGATAATTGGCACTGATCGATTTTATAGATCAAAAAATCCATCCCTTGCGGATGTAGTTGTCAGCAGAGAACTTGGCGAACATTTCGAGCAATCCAAAAAATATGGAAGGTCTAAATATGTATCCAATGGTCTGCATGCTGAAAACTGGGTCTCAAATCTTGGCGGGATGAGGAGATATGTCCTTTTTGATGCTTCTCCCATCTATAACAGCAAGGGCGAATTGGTCGGTGCCCTGGAAACACTGCAAGGCATCACACAACAAAAAGAGGCAGAAGAGGCAATTCATAAATATGCCGAAAAACTGGAATACTCAAACGAACTCAAAGACCTTTTCACGGATATCCTGCATCATGACCTGTTAAATCCTGCTGGTGTTATCAGAGGGCATACTGAAGTACTGCTTGAAATGGAAGAGAACGAGCAAAAACGTCAATCCCTTGTTGCAATTGAGCGAAATACTGAAAAACTCGTCAACATAATCCAGAGGGCATCCAAGTTCGCAAAGCTGGAATCTATGGAAAAACTTGAGTTCCAAGAGATGGATATTGGTGCTATCTTGGAAGGAGTAATCGAAAACTTCAGCCGCAGAATTGAAGATAAAAAGATGACATTGGAGTTTGAAGCAAATGGGGAATACCCTGCAAGAGTAAATCCGGTAATTGAGGATGTGTTTGCAAACCTGCTGTTCAATGCCATCAAGTACAGCCCGAAAGAGAGCAGGATCATCATTGATATCGTTGACGACGGCGAAGACTGGAGAGTAGCGATAACTGACTTTGGGGACGGTATATCGGATGACGATAAATCCAGGCTTTTTGAGCGGTTCAGGCGTGCGGACAAAAGTGGTGCTAAGGGGGCAGGTCTTGGTCTTGCGATCGTTAAAAGATTGATCAATCTGCACGGTGGCAGTGTTGGTGTTGATGATAATCCCAAAGGTAAGGGAAGTGTGTTCTGGGTAACTGTGAGAAAGGCTCGATGATCGTTACATTGCTTTTAACATTTGATAGGCACAAATAAAGACCGGCAAGGCTGGAAAGAGTTTTTTAAAATGCTTTTTTAGAAAAGATGTTTCCGATCAGAGGTTTTTATGGAAACATCAAAACCAGAATTCTAAAACTCAGTCCTTCTCCATTTTTTCGATTTTTGTCGTCATATCTAATGGTTTTGCATAATAGGGAGCAGTGGTAACGATGACATCAACGAACCTGGCATATTTCGGGATATTTTTCATATCTATGCCCCCAACAGCGACCTCAAGTTTGGGATTTACGGACCTGAGTTCCGGCACCAGTGTTTCCAGTTCTTCAGGTGTATAGTGGTCTAGAAGAAGTAGATCCGCAATCTCTGCATACTTAAAGAGTTCTTCCCGCGTTCTTGGTTCGATCTCGATCTTTTTCATTGACCTGAGTTTTCCGAAGGATTCGACTATATTGAAATGGTTCTGGGTAACCAGTATCGAATCACTCAGCGAATTGCGGTGATGGTCCCCGCCACCGGCACGGACTGCCTTCAGTTCATACTTTCGAAATCCGGGATGTGTTTTCCTGCTGGTTGCTATTATCACATCAGGATTAACTTCTTTTGCGGAATCCACCGCGATCTTTGTTTTTGCAGCTATTGCGCAGACCATTGACAGGAATGTCTGTGAAATTCTCCATAATTTGAACAGCTCTTTCAGATCCCCCTCTGCTTCGAATATTGCATCCCCTGACCCAAACTCTTTCCCGTCCTCTGTATAACCAGTGACATTAAGTCCCTTTTTTTTGTAAAATGCCGCCAGGTCATCAGCACATGCCGATACACCATATTCTCTGGACAGGATCCTGAGCGTTCCCTGTCCCTCAATTCCAAGAATTTCTGTTGTCTCATCACCATATGGACAGTCTTCAAAAAGATAAAGATCAAAAAAATCTAACACGATATCACCTTGCACTTGGTTTTTTGTTTTGGTCATTTCATAAAATCGATAAGTTTTTCACCTTGAGAAGGATTTCTTCTCCGCACAGCTTGCATGGAGGTCTTTTGTCCCACCAGCTTCGCTGATTATTTTTAGCATTTTGTCTGCATCATTTATTCTTACACCCATTACAGCTGTAACGCCTTTCTCGAACAATGGCTTGGGAACCATACTTGCAGTGGGACCCAGCAGGACCACATCCCTGGCATTCCCTTTATACTTCAACAGGTCATCAATTGTCTTGTTAACAAGCGTACTCCCGCTGATAATTATAATATCAGATCCCGGAAGTACTGTCGGGGACATATCTTCCGGTACGATCCTGACACTCTCATCAAAAACTTCCTTTTTCTCCACCACAAGGAAATTTCCTGTTTTTTTGAGGATCCGTGGAATAAGCGGCTTGAAATAACCGACCATCGATACCTTATCATCACTCCTGATGAAGTCAAGAACATCAACACTGGAAAATATATATTTCTCAGGTCTGAGTTCGAACGCCATCTGTGATACCGCATTAATAACTGCTACTCCGACAGCTGCATCCAGCATGTTATCTGATAGTGATAGCTGTAAGCCCTCAGTTGCGGTTATCCCTGCAATTTTGCCGGAATTGTGAAGAACCGGACATACAGGACATAACGGATTTTCAAAAAGATCATATGTCGGCGTACATGCCACACCGCCATATCCACCTGTAAGCTTCACTCCTGTGTAAGCCAATCCGATCCTGACATCTTCAACCCTTACATTTGAAAGCGAGTCGCCAAGTTCATTTTCTAACTGATCTAACAAAGCCTGTATTATTCCCCTATCATGCGAATTCTCTGGATTTTTTTCGATCAAAAGTAATCACCTTAATATTTCTAGTCAATAACCTAATATTCGATACTAATATCTTAACACTTTAATTTTCAGACAATTATAATTCAACCACAGAGAACACAAAGAACACAGAGTTTGTATCTGATTTTACTCTCTGTGTCCTCTGTGCTCTCCGTGGTTTATTACTGATGAATTGTTGGATTTTGCATTTTATTCAATATTGTTTGGTTTTTAACTATACTATACCTATGTTGAACGTTACAAATAAAACATAAGTATGAAACCTTTCTCAAAGTTTTATACTACATTTCACCTGACCCTCTGGGTCCGGGTATAAACATACAGGTCTGGTTTACGTGCAAACGCCACAAGAGTAATTCCCGCATGTTCAGCAAGTTTAATAGCGTCGCTTACCGGTGCTGCCTTGCTCGCAATTAATGGAAAACCTGCGCGAACGGCTTTTCCAACAATGACAGAAGACAGGCGTCCGGTTGTCATCAGTGCGCAATTATCAAGATCAACACCGCAGAGTGCTGCCTTTCCAACTGCTTTGTCTATAGAACACGACCTGCTGACATCTTCACAGAACGAGATGATATCACCTTCATGATCACATACTATGGAAGAGTGTGTACCTCCAGTCCGCCTCCATGAACGTGCCTGTTTCCTGAAATACTCCATCACACTGAAAATGACATCCTTGTTAAAGTAAACATCCGAAACTATCGAAGTCATACTTTCCGTAAGGGACTTGAAATCTTCAGATTCCTGTAGTTGTTTCCACTGTACCAATCGCAACCCAGGTACCTTTGTATCACAGGTGATCGTACCTTCTGAAAACTCGATAGAATTTAATTCATCAGGTGACGTCAGCAAACCCTCACACAATAAAAACCCGACTGCAAGTTCTCTAAGTTCGACCGGACTTGCAAAAAAAGTGGTGATGTGAACGCCATTCACAATCAACTTGAATTTGTTTTCAATAATGACGTCCACTTCGATCTCTGAACTATCTTTTTCTGTGATCTCCATGCAATGAAAGGTAGCATAGGGTGCTGACGGGTGAGTATCATCATTCTTCCAGTAATCCTTCCACCCATCAGTCCTATTTGCATGCCAATCATCGCGCATGCTTTATCCCATTGTCTTGATCTTATTAAAGAGCTGCTTTAGTGTATCCTCATTGCTCTGCGTATACTCAAAGGGAGAACTTGTGAACGGCTCAAAGTGTACAGGCACATCGTCGAGCCTGTAGAACGTACCGTCACATTCCATTGCATCAATAACACCTGGTAGTACAACATCTGAGGCAACCGTTGTGGGACATGGCGCAATGTCCAGACATACCATTGGTATCTCTGCAAGGTAGGAAGCACAGTCTGCGGGTGTGTGATTAACAAGGTCAGCACACATCACAAATGCTGCATCCACATCACGTTCCCTCAGTACATCCACTGTTGTGTACTCGCCTGGGTTGTATCTCGGGTATCCCTTCATGAAATCAAGACCGAATGGATAACCATACAGATAGGAAGCGATCTGGTTGAAACCCGCGACGTTACAGTGTCCCCTCAATGCTCCGATGGTCATCTTTGAGTAGTTGTTGAGTTCCTTTACGAGGTTCATTGCTATCTCGATGTTTCGGTGTTTACCAAAGGACGAAGAGACCCCAAGTCCCACATATATCGCTCCGAAATTGCAATCCTTCATCATGTCCACCATCTGTTTCATGGTAGAAATGGATACACCCGTGATCTTCTCCACCGAATGGTGGGGAGTCCTTCCATTGACCAGTGTGAGCAAAGCACTCAGCAATTCATAATCGGTGTTGGGGTTAAGCTGTACGTGAAGGTCTGATGCAGCTGTCGTGGGAGTCTTTCTTGGATCCACGGTTATGACAGTGCGTTCAAACCTGCCGCGTTTTGTCCAGTAGCCTCTCGGGAAAATTGAATACCTGGACATGTGCCTTGGCATTGATTCAAGGGGATTGGTACCCCAGTATATCACAAGGTCACCCCTGTTCTTCGGCTGACCGGCGGTGGAACCCACTTTACCGGACTCCTGGATTCCCATAGCAGTTGGACCATGGCATATCGTAGCATTGGAATCCACTATAGCACCCAGATATTCTCCCATATGCAATCCGACTTCCTGCGCCTCACAGGCGGTCTCACTACCCATGAACAGCAAAGGACGTTTTGCAGAAGTAAGTATCTCGGCTGCCATTGTGAGTGCCTCGTCCCATGAGGCCTTCTTCAACTTGCCGTTCTCTTTTATCATGGGATCTCTTAAACGATGGGTACTCACCACTTCCTGGAACTTGGCGTTTCCCATCTTGCATGCGTTCTGGACGTCAATCGTGCCGTTCCCGAGTTCCACCTGGACATCATCACATGAAGCTCCGCACACCGGACATATTATATTTTTAAATACCATGTTATTTCCCTCCGGCATATACCTTTAGAACTATATTTTCAGCACTGATCACCTCATCATCCGAGGGGTCGATCGTAACAGTGTTTCCCTTGTACAGCGGAGACCCTGTAGAAAATGTCTGGGGGTCCACCACCACATTCGACCAGATAGCCCTTGGCATGAAAACATGCCCGGACCGTACCGATTCAGTGCACTTAGTATATACGGTAACAGTATGCTTGCCATCGTTACTTGTAACCTTCACCTTTTTTGGACTGCCCATAGCTTCGAAGTCCTTCTGGCATATCCAGCAGACTGCGCATTCTATCAGGTAATCCTCGGTTAATTTGTTGCCTCCCTTGGCAAGCCTACCCTCATCAATAGTACTTCCTGTATTGAGTAATACTTTCATTCATATCACCTCACAGTTCCTCGTTCGCATTTTTCGATGCATACAGCAAACCCTTCACTCTTTTGCCGATCGCATAGTCACCCATGTGCTTCTGGAACTCACCCGGGCACACGATGTCATCGAACTTGAGATCGCTTTCTGTACCGACGTACTCAAATCCCGGAGAGAAGTTTTTGATATGACCGCCCACGACAATCGTACCAGCTGCCATCTCAACACCAATAGTACGCACTACATCTCCTTTCACTACTATCAGACCACCATTCTGGCGAATTCCGCAGAAGTTCTGCACGTTACCATTTACGATGATCTCTCCGCCGGTCATGCCACCACCTAATTGGCTCTCGGCGTTTCCATCGATCACAATGCGCCCACCGGTCATTCCATGCCAGCTTCCACGATAGGCACAGCCTACATGGTCCTTGACATTGCCCGTTATGTGCAGCAATCCTCCTTTCATCTCCATACCAGCCCATGAGTTGGCATCACCTTTGACGGTTATTTCTCCCCCCGCCATTTCTGAGCCAACGTGCATGCCAGCAGACCCGTTTATTAAAATCTTGCCTGCAGTCATCTGGGCGCCGATTCTTTTGACCCTTGTAACATCCCCTTCTATTACGATCGATGTGTCCACTGCAGAACTTCCTCCGTTGCCTTCTACATCAAAGAAATCGGAGATAGGGGACTGAGTTGGGCCCTGCCAGACAAGCAGGTTTTCTATCTCATTCGCATTCTTTTCAGCAAAAATATCGGGTGTGATCACCTCTGCCTCTAACATAATGCCGATCTCAACTTTTAGTGTAAGTTTTACTTCTGCCATGAAACTCACCTCCCACCGCTTACCTTAATAGGTGTGGGATTACTAAGATACTTCTCAGGTGTTGGATAATTTGCAAAACCAATCGTGTAGTACTTAAACCACTTATTGACATCTGCAAGCATCTCTTTCTCGCCATCACCCTTGACCTTCACGTCGGCATAATACGTCCTCTTTTCAGGTATTGCCACGATCTCTCCCCGCTGGCACACTATTTCTCCGTCCTTTATAGTGTACTCTGCTTCCTGGAAGCTCCTGATCAGTTTTTCATGGTCAGTGACTTCCAATCTGGTGGGGTCTATGTTATATATCGCAACATCTCCGTCAGCACCTACGCCAAGGCTGCCTTTCCTGTGTGCCAATCCAACCGAGCGTGCAGGGTTGGCCCTTGTCAGGACGGCAATGTCATAAAGTGACAGTTCCCTGTCCACACCAGCAAGATCGCTCCTATCACCTGCCCATTTGTGACACTCACTAAAGGTTTGGTTTCTGGCTTTCTGGGACATAAGCCATGCAATGATCTTTGGATACGTTACGAACGGACCACCATTGGGGCTGTCTGTGGTCATAATGGACTTCCATGTGTCTTTTACGAGTAGCAATAGTTCAAGTCCCATCGCCCACTGCACACTATGTACCGGATTGCTCTTGAGATACTTAAAGGGCAGTACACCTGCGCCACATTCCAATTCCACATCGGTATTGGACCACTTATTGCCCGTCAATGCGTACAGGTCGTGTATTGCAGGACCATCACCGGTCATGACAGTAGCATCCCCGAAAGGCACACATCCGCTGTCCATGACCACGTGGTCGTTCTTGTTCACGTAATCTATGATCTCCTTTGTCCCTGACTCAAAATCGCCCCATGAAGTACCACCAAAACTGTTGAACTGTGCATGGGTAAGGTAAACAGACTGTTTTCTCTGTGGGTCCATCTTAGTCTCTGCCCACTCAACATCAATGTCAGTCCTTGCTTTGACATTATCCGGTATCTCAAGAGATTCTCTCGTAGTCTCCCAGCATCCGGGGTGCCCGAGATTATTGGCATGCAGGTGCATCGACATTGGCATACCGAGAAGTTCATTAACCTCGCAAAGTCCGTGGATCATGTCCCGTGGGGTCATTTCAAAGTGAATATTGGCTTCATCGAGTGAACTTACGTTTTCGCCCCATCCCCAGTTCTCCACTCCACATGGGTTGAC
>JAFGQV010000011.1 GCA_016935475.1 Methanosarcinaceae archaeon | reverse complement strand
GGAGCAAAAATGATTGTGATCGGATCCGGTCCAAAGGCCCTTCTGGCAGTGTCAATTCTGTCTGATGCTAAACTTGGATCGATATTAATTAAACTTGAGAATAGTGCATCAAGGATCAGGGAGATACTTAAATAGAACAGGAAATACTAACATATGGGCATCGTAAGGCTGATACCTCGATTTTTTCAGCCATCCAATGACCGAAAAACTACGCAGAAAGGAACTGATCTGATAGCTATGAGTAATAATAACAAGACTTCGGGGGCGATTTTCCTGATACTGGGTATTACTCAATTTGCAGTGGCTGCGTGGTATTCTACAAAACTGTCAGGAAACGAATTGGAATTCGGTTTACATATTTTCATCGGAGCGCTGGCCACATTTGCATCGATACTTTTCTTCAGGGCGTCCTCTGCATCTGGTTAAATTGATCCGTTTTGGCTCATGAGCCTGGTTTCGATCGTTTTCTACATAGCCCAAATATTATTAACCTTAAACTGCAATTAAACTTGATATGGCATCTTTACCATGGATAGCGATAATGATCACCATACTGCTCATTTTTGCGTTAGCTGTTGTTTTTTTTACCCTGAAGATACAAAGAGAAGAATATAAAAGAACAGGCATGCATCCTGTGGGGCATTATATGGGTTTGGGCATGGCAATTGGATTACCATTAGGAATGCCATTGGGGATACCAATTGGATTTGTCCTGAACAATATAACACTGGGTCTAACATTTGGATTATGTATGGGGGTTGCCATTGGATCCGTTATCGGGGCACTTTTAGAAAAAAAGCATGAGAATGAACTTCGCCCTTTAACGAAAAAAGAAGAAAAATTCAGGAACATCACAATGATGCTGATGGCTGTATTTTTCATATTAGGGGTTATTGTATTTTTTATTGTCCAGAATTTGTAAAATTATGTTAGTCCGACTCTGTCGGACTCCTTGAACGTGAGTCCAAGGTCTCCAGGTAAATTCGACCGGAGGGGGGATTTTCTTGTTGTGGGTTAGAACACCTCTACCTTGATCAGGTTTGTAGTACCCTCCACACCGATGGGCACCCCGGCAGTTATTACCACTGTATCTCCTCCCCTGACCAATCCCATCTTTCTGGCAATTTCTCTCGCCTTCGCGGTCATATCGTCAGTATCCAGCAGTTCATCCACAATCACTGCTACAACACCCCATACAAGGGAAAGCCGTGCAACAGTTCCGGGATTGGAACTTATGGCTATGATCGGCTGGGTGGGGCGGTAGCGGGCGACCATACGTGCCGTGCTACCGGAACTCGTGGGTGTGACTATTGCAGCAGAACCAAGGCTGCGTGCGGTCATGCTTGCAGCATGGCTTATGGCATCAGGGATCGTTTTCCTTTCAGGCATCTCCCTTTTTTCCATTAGTTCGATAAAGTCAGCAGAAGATTCTGTGTTTGCAGCAATTCTTGACATCACTGATACCGATTTTACAGGATACTTCCCCACAGCGGTCTCTTCTGAGAGCATGAGGGCATCCGTCCCGTCAAGGACCGCATTGGCAATATCGGTAACCTCAGCACGTGTCGGGCGCGGATTGTTCACCATGCTCATCAGCATCTGGGTTGCCGTGATAACAGGTTTTCCGACGGCGTTGCATTTTCTGACAAGCATCTTCTGCATCAACGGTACCTGCTCAAGAGGTATCTCGACCCCAAGGTCCCCCCTGGCCACCATGATGCCATCAACAATGCTTATGATCTCATCGATATTCGACAAAGCTTCATGCTTCTCGATCTTGGCGATTACCGGTATACTGGCACCCTCATTCATTATGATGCTCTTTAAGACCTCAATATCTTTTGCCTGCCTGACAAAGGAGAGCGCGATATAATCAACACCCTGCCCGATACCAAATCTCAGGTCTACTTCGTCCTTGGGAGTAAGCGGCGGGACACCCATGGTGACAGTAGGCAGGTTAACACCCTTATGTGAGCTCAATGACCCGCCAACCACAACACGGCAGTTGATGTCGGTGGGTGTTGTCTCCTCGACCTTCAATTCTATGTTCCCGTCGCTCAGCAGTATCGTATCCCCGACATTCACATCATCCGGAAGGTTCCGGTAATTTACACTAACCTGTACTTCATCACCAATAACATCCCTGCATGTGAGGGTGAATGTAGAACCAGCCTCGAGCAATATATTGTCGTCTTTGAACTTTCCTATCCGTACCTTGGGACCTGAGATATCCTGTAGTATAGCCACAGGCATATCCAGTTCGCCGGACAGGGCACGGATGTTGTCGATAACCTTCCTGTGTTCCTCGTGGGTCCCGTGGGAGAAGTTCAACCTTGCCACATTCATTCCGGCTCTGATAAGCTGCTCCAGTACCTCAGGACTGCTGCTTGCAGGTCCAATTGTGCACACGATTTTTGTTTTCCTCATTTGCATCATCCCGACTCTCTAATATCATTGATATTTCATTTCAAGATACTTGAAAATACCTGTTGGTTCGTGGAGGATGCCTTCCTGCTATACGCTCATTAAGCTATCTGGTAGTTTGAATATCTCATGATAAAGGGCATCTTTTGCTTCAGAAGCCAGCCATTCCACCGAAGGCATCGGGTTTGACGATGTTTTCAAACATTAGACCAATATCGAAAATATTATAATAGGTTGGAGCAAGGTATGGGTGAATAGTTCCCGCATTTCGTGGTTACACAAAACATGATCGAAAAAAACAATTTGTCTGGATTCTGCGTTTATACGATGCGTAAGAGGGATCACCTGAATTTTGTCTTCATGAACGGAGGAACTGGCACATTCAGCGAGAAGAAAAAATGGAAAACCGGATATTCCCTTTTTCTGGAGGCAAAGGAAAATAAAACCAGAATGCCGATAATATTCAGTGCTGCAGACGAGAACAACGAGTTGATCTATTTTGCATTTTTAGAATCCATTTATATCGAAGAAAAGAAAACAAATGTGTTCGAAACAACGTATTCCCTCTCCGATCTAACTGAAATGAAGGTGGCTAAATCTCTTAGCAGCCTGGTTTTGCGAAGTAGCAGTAAGCCATTGTCAGATAATTATATTCGTCCTTATGCTATCTGTCACACTCCTGACTTTTTAGTTAATCGGGAAATAGGTGGGTTGCCTCCAATTAAGAAATCCAGAAAAAGCGGTTCGGAGGCGTTCCACAAAAGTGGCAATGAACAGGGTTTTTCATTACTGGATTTCTGGAAGTGGTCTGTATCAGATGTTGTAAGTAATTCCCAGAGAGGTATACTTGCTGAATTCATTGTTGCCCGGGCATTGAACCTCACAGGTACCATACGTTCTGAATGGGATGCCTATGATCTGCTGTTGCCAAATGGAATAAAGATCGAAGTAAAATCATCCGCTTATATACAAACATGGTATCAGAAAGATTTCTCAAAAATATCATTTGGGATTCCTGAAACAAAAAAACTGGATGAAATGACAAATAAGCAAGTGCCTGCATCAAGGCGGCAGGCAGATATTTATGTTTTCTGTTTATTAAATCACAAAATACAAGAAACAATCGACCCTCTGAACACTGACCAGTGGGATTTTTTCATTCTATCAACATCTGTCCTGAATGCTAAAGTAGGAAGGCAGAAAAAAATAAGTTTGAACTCATTAAAAAGATTAGATCCAATCCATGCAAAATATGAAGACCTTTCTCATCAAATAGAAGAGTTAGCTGGAACCATCCAGACTTGATCTTAGTACGTTGACAACTTTGTCGTAGTCAACACCTTGTATCATTACGGATTTCTTGCTGTTCTTTGCCCCGCTCGTGATCGCAATATTTGAAGTGCTTATGCCAAACAGTTTTGAAAGGTTCTCGATCAATTGTTCGTTCGCTTTTCCTTTCTGGGCGTTCTGGCTGAGTTTCACTTCCACGCGTTTTCTCCATTCATTATAACCGCTGGGTATACAGATGGATCTTGAACCCGGGGTAACCTCAAGATCAATGACAACGCCATCTTTAGACTGTTTTATCGCATCCTCTACAGGCATGTTCATGACCCCACATTAGTTAACAGGAGTTGCAATCTTCGTGACGTTCAAAATATGAGATAATGCTGTAACCCGACGCACTAACTCCGGGATATCATCCTATGGAATTTCCGCTGTCC
>JAFGQV010000106.1 GCA_016935475.1 Methanosarcinaceae archaeon | reverse complement strand
CCGCTTCTGATGGCATTCAACGTCTCTTCGACTTCTGTTAGCTGCGTGCGAAGTCTCTCCATTTCAAGCAGGAGTTCTTCCTTTGACCGATTATCTTCATTCCCTTCAATTTCAGTGGGGTTTTTTTGAAATGCAGCATCATGCATTTCTGTTATATTTGTTCCAGACAAACTTCCACACCCAATCGATTAGTTTTTTAATGTGCACCGGAATCCGAAGATATTTCACTCACGCCTTTTTCACAGTCACCCAGAACACACTTCCCTGCCCGGCAGGATTGTCCCCAATACCAAAAGTTCCGCCGTGAAGAATGATCAACCTTTTGACAATCGCAAGACCAAGCCCGGTCCCTTTGACAGCCCCTTTTTCCACACGCTTGAACCGCTCAAAAACCTTAGGCTTATCTTCGTCCGATATCCCCTCGCCAGAGTCGGTTACCGACACCTTCCAGTCTTCCCCTGCATCGGTTATATCTATGATGATCCTGCTCTTTTCCGGGCTGTACTTGATGGCATTGGACAGCAGGTTTGCAAATACCTCTTCGATAATCGGACTTACCTTTGAGGGGTAACTTCCATCTGCTGCAAACTCGATGACCATCTTTTTTTCTTCGAAGGTAGACCTGAAGTTTTCGACCACCTCTTTAAAGATGGCTCCGATATCCATCTCTTTAAACTCCAGTTCTTCCACAGATTCCAGCATTGCGAACCTGGATGCGGCCTCCATTAAATCGATGACCCTCCAGATGTTCCGCTCAATCGCCTTAAGGGACTTAAGTTTCTTCTCGTCCCCTTCCATATCAAGCAGTACTTCGGTATACCCCTGTACAATACTGGCTGGGTTCAGGAGATCGTGGCGCAGGATATCCGTGAAAATGTCCTTGAGATCGTTCGAACGCTTAAGTTCCTCGGCATATTTGTTCATTGCGTCCAGAGCACGCCTGCGCACTGTGATGTCCCGGAAGTACCATACACGTCCGTAGTACTTCCCATCGGACCCGAGCACGGGGGCAGAGTAGCGGTCTATTATCCTTCCGCCTTTTAAGAACATCTCCTCATTGCTTTTTTCATCTCTGTGATTATAAAGATATTCAACCCTGTTAAGAAATGCAATTGGGTCTACCAGTTTATCAAACATCGATTGCAACGCACTTTTATCCGAGCGTGTTTCAATTACCTCAGGGGGGATATTCCACATGTCAATAAAATGCTGGTTGAAAGAGATGATCCTTCCATTATCGTCCACAACAAGGATTCCATCCAGTGAGGTCTCCTGCTGGGTCGAAAGTATGATATTACTGAATTCCAGTTCAGCAGTGCGCTCTATAACCCGCTTTTCCATCTCATCGCGTGCCCTGCGCAGTGCATCTTCTGTCTTCTTTATACCTGTCAGGTCCGAGACCACTGTATACATTGCCCACTCATTGACTGCATGCATCGGGTTGATGGAGAGGTGTGCCGGCACGATGATCGTACCGTCCCCTGCCAGAAGTTCAATCTCTCCCTGACTGGAGGATGTTTTCCCCCTCCCGAGCATTTTCTCGAATCGCTTTCCGGAGTCAGTGGAAACGAATTGGGAGATGCCGGACCCTATTATGTTTTCAATCGGCTTTCTAACTATCTGCGAAAAACCGCTGTTGCAATAAAGTATGGTGCCATCGGCTGCCAGAGCAACAGCTCCCTCCTGCATCTTCTCAATAAAAACACGGTAGGGATGCTCGGCACCCTTTAATGTGAAGACCTGCTCTCCCGTCTCACCCGGGACCACCAGGGCATCCACTTCACCGCTTCTGATGGCATTCAACGTCTCTTCGGCTTCTGTTAGCTGTGTGCGAAGCCTTTCAATTTCAAGCAGCAGTTCGTCCTTTGACCGATTATCGTTTTTCCTGTACATCATTCTTAATCCTTAAATCCAGTCCCTTAAGAATGCGTTCCGTATCAGACATGTCTCCAATTATCCTGCGCAGGGGAAGGGGTAGTTTCTTGATGAGTGTTGGCACTGCAATGATCTGTTCATCCTTTGCAAGTACGGGATTCTGGTAGATGTCTATCACCTCGAGTTCGTAGCGTCCGGCAAGGTATTCTTCGCATATTCTTTTGACATTTGCGATCGCCTGCGTGGATCTGGGCGTTATGCCGGTAATGTACAATCGCAGGATATATTGTTCATTTTCTGAACTTTGAAGCGATTGCTCAAACTTTTCTTTTGCATCCATTGTTTATCATCTTCATGACCCGTTCCGGGAGCGGGCGCAAATCAAGTCCCACAAGGATCATTTCGGTACCGGAGAGATTCCATATTATTTTTGTTCAAAGTAGGTGTAAGCTTATGCACCAGTGTGGGCACTGCCAGTATCTGGTACCTGCCGGCAGGATATTGTTCACACATCTTCTTGAGGTTGGCAAACGAAGCAATTGATTTTTGTGTCTGTCCTGCAACATACAGCCGCAGTTCCAATCTCTCATTCCGGGTTATGTCTTTCATTTCCTGTCTCTTGCACGGTCATGTCCTTTGATCTGCCTGCCCCATCTTTGATATTTCATCGCGGTCACTGCTCAATACCTTAAGCTTTTCTTCCCTCTGCATGATGAATTTATTAATTTCTTCTTCCTCAGCTTCGAATTCGGCTTGCAGGGCAATTATCCGGGCATCCAGTATCTTTCGCTTTCGCTCAAGCTCGCGCTGCTTATGTTCCATTTCCTGTCTGGACACCAGTTCCTCAGCCTTTTCAAGGGCTTCCTGTGAATACCGTGCAGAACCGGTCAGCATACCACCCGGACCCACGTACATATCCACAAGGTCTATTCCCTCATCTGTCAGTCTGAACTCACGGATATGGTTGGAATGTGCCATGCCCCTTGATTTCAGTATATAAATCCCACGATTGCGCTCACCGTTTGATTCAATATCTCTAAGCAGCAGCCATGTATCTACCAGCGATGAAATGTTCACCGCCGTCTTCGCAATTGTTTCGGTGTGCGCAAGATCGGTTAACAGTATGGTGATTTTTTTCGCTTTTAAGAGGTTGGTAAAGCGTGTGAGCATGGATTTGACGTCTGTATCTTTACCGACGTTTTTATAATCGGTTATCGGGTCAATAACAACTACATCGGGTTTGAATTCATTTACCAGTTGGTGCATCATCACAAGATGCATTTCCAGTCCATACCTGGTAGACCGTGAGGACTTGATCTTAAGAAGCCCCTTATTGATACATGGTTCAAGATCAAGTCCAATGGAATGCATGTTGCGGATTATCTGGCTCTCGGCTTCCTCATAGGCAAGATACAGGCATCTTTCACCCCTTTCACAGGCAGCACGGGCAAAAGATGCTGCTATGCTGGTCTTCCCTGTCCCTGCCGTACCCGAGATCATAATTGTGCTTCCCTTGTAATATCCCCCGCCGCCCAGCATGGCATCAAGCCCTTCGATACCTGTGGAAATACGTTCAGTGGATACATCGTGTTCCATTTCAAGGGACGTGATGGGCAGAACGGATATCCCCTTATCATCGATCAGGAACGGATACTCATCCATACCGTGCAATGACCCGCGGTATTTTATTATACGCATGCGTCGGACAGATAACTGGTTTTCTACCCTCTGGTCGAGCAGGATAACACAATCCGAGATGTATTCTTCCAGTCCGTGGCGCGTAAGGGTCCCATCGGCACGCTCACCCGTGATCACGGCAGTAACGCCTTTATTTTTCAGGAAGCGGAACAGCCTGTGAAGTTCTGCACGCAGGATAGCCTTATTTGGCAGACCTGAGAACAGGCTTTCTATGGTATCCAGCACGATCCGCTTGGCTCCAACGGAGTCGATAGCATGCCCGATCCTGATGAAGAGACCTTCAAGGTCATAGTCCCCCGACTCTTCAATTTCGCTGGGTTCGATATACACGTAATCGATATATATTTTTTTTTGCGCTTCAAGCTCTTTAAGATCAATACCAAGTGATTCGACGTTCTCATTCAGTTCATCGGGCGTTTCTTCGAATGTAATAAGGACCCCGGGTTCACCGTATCTTACAGCACCATTCACGAGAAACTCAATACCAAATAATGTCTTGCCGCATCCTGTACCTCCACATACCAGTGTTGAACGTCCAGTTGGTAATCCACCTAACGTGATATCATCTACGCCTTCAATTCCTGTGGGACTTTTTTGAAGTGGAGAATCATATATTTCTGTTGAATTTGTTTTAGACAAACTATCACACCCAATCGATTATAATTTGTATTTTTATCCTCACCCATTTTTAATATACAGCATGTCTATTTATTATTTTCTTTATAGTCTCCACTCCTATTCTACTAAAAATAGCACTTTAATGGGATTATTATCAGATAAAACGGTAATTTAACACTTTTATGGGATATTAGGGTCCAATCTCTCTTTTAATTTCAATTTATGGTCAAGAAAATAATATTTGAATCTAATATCTCAACACCCCTGCTTTTCAGACAATTATGATCTAACCACAGAGTTCACAGAGAGCACAGAGAAACACGGAGTTTGTATCCGATCTTACTCTCTGTGTACTCTGTGACCTCTGTGGTTTGTTAATTGCCACTGATTGAAAATAACATAGTATCAGTAAATATTGTTTGGTTTTTAACAATAGATGGGCATAAATTCTGATTATCCTGATAATTGAACACGCAAAAATCGTTCCAAATATCGTTTTGTCCCCACTCCAATCAGGATCAGTCCAGCCATTCAAAGAACTTGTCCAGTGCCCTGCGGCGGTGTGAAACCTTGTTCTTCTCTTCGTCTCCCATCTCCCCAAAGGTCAGTCCCTGGTATTCGAATATCGGGTCATACCCAAAACCACCTGTACCGCGTTCTTCGTATGCGATCTGTCCGTCAACCGTACCCGTGAAGACAAAGGCCTGCTCTCCGGGTTCACAGTAACCGATAACAGATTTGAAGGTAGCCCGCCTGTCAGTTTCACCTTCCATCAATTTCAGCACTTTCTTATTTCCCAGATGCTCTTCCACGAATGCCGAATAGGGACCCGGGAAACCATTGAGTATCTGGATGAACAGACCTGAATCATCCACCATGACCGGCATCTTCAATTCCTCTGATGCCCATTTAGCACCGTATGCTGCAATTGGTTCAAGTTCATCTTCCTGTATTTCGGGATATCCCCCGGTCTGCTGCAAAACCTCAATCCCTTTTTTAGCAAGTATATCCTTTGCTTCCCTGAACTTTCCGGCGTTACCGGTAACAAATATGACCTTACGCATATCTACCCCTCTTCTCTATTTCCTTAACTCGTTTTAATACATCATCCGCATCCGGGAATGTTCTTCTGTAACCGTTCCCCAGAGCCTCGATCAATTCTTCGTGCTGGTTGTGGGTACTTTCAAATGTCTGGAACAGCACATGCAGATCCACACCCTGTGCCTCGATTGTCCTGTCAACAAAGGCAAGCCCGAAATCTATCATGTATATCCTGTCATTGTGCAGGATCATGTTGGATGTTGTGAGATCTCCGTGGATAATACCGCCACTGTGCAAACGCCCTATAAGCTCTCCAACGCTTTCGCTTAGTTCAGGGCTCATTATATTCTTCAGAGGTTCGCCCCGGATATATTCCATTTCTATGGTAAAATCCTCTATATCATAAATGATCGGTGTGGGAACCCCGCGGCGTCTTGCCTCCGACATCAAACGCGCCTCTGCACGCGTCCGCTCTTTGCGTATCCGCTCATCCAGTTCCTTCAAACGGTACCTTTTCGGTACACGCTCTTTTATTATCACACCATGCTCAAGTGTAACTGTTGCTTCGGCGCCGCTTGCAAGATACATCCGATCACCCTCTGTAGCATATCCCTCATCAATCTTCCGTTATCCATGTAACATCCACATCATCCGGCCTGAAGTTAGGATTGACATGGGATTTCCCGATATCCGTCACGCTGCCTGCTTTGAACATCAGCAACCCGAGATATGCGATCATTGCCCCGTTATCGCCCATGAACCGCTTCTCAGGCACATAGAACGATGCACCGCGGTCATCGCACATGATATCCAGCATCTCCCGAAGGCGCATGTTGGCGCCCACGCCACCTGCTAAGAGAACCTCCCCCTTACCTGTATGTGCAAGTGCGCGCTCCGTCACCTCCACCAGCATGGCAAAGGCGGTTTCCTGATATGAATAGCATACATCCTCGATCGGGTTACTTTTCAGTGCATCCGTTGCTGCTGTGGAGAGTCCGGAGAACGAGAAATCCATACCCTTCACCACATACGGCAGCGGAACATACGTATCCGCATTCCTGGCATATTCTTCTATCTTCGGTCCGCCCGGATGGCTCAGCCCGGCACTTCTGGCAAACTTGTCAAAGGCATTCCCGATCCCGATATCAAGGGTCTCACCGAACACCCGGTACCTTCCTGCGCGGTAGGCAAGCACCTGTGAATTGGCACCGCTAACATACAGTACCACCGGGTCCCTTGCCGGAGTTTTCCATTTCCCGATCTCGACATGTGCTACACAGTGGTTGACACCAACAAGTGGAACGTCCAGCGACAGTGCCAGCATCCTTGCAGCCGTTGCAACTGTGCGAAGGCACGGACCAAGCCCCGGTCCCAGCGAGAATGCAACTGCATTGATGTTACTGGCTTTAAGGCCGTTCTTCTTTCCCTCTTCCAGAAGATCCCGTATCACACCTGCGGCATAGGTCGCATGGTGCTGTGCAGCTTCCCGGGGATGTATCCCGCCTGTTTTCGGGCTGTATGTCTCTGTGACCTCTGCCAAGACATCAGTTTCATTTACGATGGCTGCACTAAGGTTCCATGCAGTACCTTCTATCCCGATAACTATGGTTTCCAACGGTCATTTCTCCTGCGTGTGATCTGGAACTTCCGGTATCAACTTTGCTTTCTTTGCATATACAGGTATGCTCCGATAGCTATCAAGATTACCATTCCTACCAGAAGGTAAGGCAATACCGACCTTTCCTCAGGAGTTGATCCAGTTTCTTCAGTTGAAACTGCTGCGGCTTCTACTGGCTCTTCATTGGATGAAACAGTTGTTTCTTCAGTGGCTTCAGTCCTGACGCTCACTTCTGATATGAAGCGTTTTTGCTGTCCGGTAATTGCAAATGGTGAAAAGCCCGGTGTCTCTGCTTCGAAATAGAAATATGTAGCATCGTCACCTGTCATTCTGGTTGTCAGCGGATTCCACACATCATCGTGATATCGGTTCAGTTTGATAGAACCAACATCGATATTGTTATCTGTGACCCACTTTTTCGTAACCTTGAACCCGACAACCGGGTTTTCGATATTATTCCCTGTGGCATAACCTGACCTTCCGACCCAGATGTTTATGTTCTTGTAAACCACACCCGACGGTGCCTGAGACACAAAGGTGGATGTATCTTCCAGTACTTCAATGGTGGTGGAAACGTATCCGGAACTTGTCAGAGCCCTGTACTTCACATGCTGTATATCATTTTCAGGTTCATCAAAGGTAAACGAGATCGCAGAATCCTTGTTTACATATTCCCTTGATACATCCTTGAATTTAATATTTGCATACGATTCGCCGGTAGTGCCACCGCCACCGCCTCCTCCCCCGCTGGAGGATGATGTTGGGGTGGTTGTCCGTGTCACGCTTATGGATGTGCTGCTGGTGTTTCCGGCAGCATCGGTAACGTTTGCATAGATGGTGTTCGCACCCACTGAAAGGGATGCTGTTGCCGTGAAGGTGCCGTTGAAGTTGCTAAGCGTAGTATCTGCAGAAATGTCATTTACCGTGATAGACGGTGGGGAACCAGTACCATTTGCAGTGCCTGAGACAGTTATTGAACTTGCTGTTGTGGAATAGCCGGTCGCTGGTGAGGTTATGCTGATATCTGGTGCAACATTGTCGACATAGAACGCCCATGATATGTTCGATGTTTGCCCGTCATTGTCTGAAACTATGAAAGTGACGTTGATGAGGTCACTGTGGTTGTAGGCAGTGGCTGTGGTATTGGAGAAGTTATAGGTATATCCGGAACTTGTATTTGCAAGAATGACCTCACTGCCTTCAACTGTCATCTGCGCACTGCTGGTATTGATAAGCGAGCCTCTGTCCGTAGCATTGATGCATATTACAGGAGTAAGGTTGCTTGTACCGTTCACGGGCAGGTAGTCTGACAGTGATGGTGCAGTGGTGTCGGTGGTGTTGAGCTGGATGCTCACGGTCGTGTTGGAGTTGCCTGCATTGTCCGTGGCATTGATGGAAAGATTGAAACTGCCGGTGCCCACAGCCGTTGCATTCGTGGTTATGCTAAAGGTACCGCTGCTGTTTGTCATAGCAGCGTTTGCTGAACCACCTATGGCAGAGAGATTGATAGTAACGCTCTCTATTCCGCTAATGTCTGTGCCATTAACCGTCAGCAGTGCAGTATCGGTGCCGTTCGATTCGATGGTCTGTGGGGTTGAGACCGGGTTTGAAAGTATAGGTCCGCTGCCATCTACTGTAAACGACCATCCATGGTTCAGAGAGTTGCCATAGCTGTCTGTGGCATTGACAGTAACGTTCACAAGCTGTGTCTGGGTATATGCCGTTACGGTCTGATTGGAGACTGAGAACCCTCCTGAGATGGAGGTGGTCGTAGCATTCACAGTGCTCCCGTTGACAGTCATTACAATGCTGCTTTCGTTCACACCGGAAGCATCATCCGTGATGTTCACGCTGATGAGTGGTGTGTTATCGGATACAAACGAACCGTTTGTGGGTGACTCCCCTGATGCGGACGGTGCAGTGGCGTCATTTATGGTTATGATAACGACATCCTCTGCGCCGCTGTTGCCAGCAGTATCGTTGTACTGTATGGTGTAGTTAAAGCCGCCAAGGTTGATATTGGTATTCACCGGAACCGTGATGTTCGTGTTGTTGAGCCACGCAGTTGGTGATACTACCTGTGTGCCGTTCCTGAGCACCCAGTAGTAACCCGGATGCAGGTCATAGAGCTTCCAGTAAGTGAAATTTGCAGTTGCGTTCGCAGAAAACCCGATGTCTGCGGGACTGTTGGGTGTTGGTGCGGTATTATCCTGTGTATCAAGTGTGATACTAAAGGAGGTGTTTGAAACTCCGAGGCTGTCCGTCACGTTCACAGGCAGATCGAATGTTCCGAGTTCCGTTGTATTTGTAGTGTACTGCCACACTCCGCTATTATTTGCCAGTGCCTGCACCGCCGACCCTCCTATCTCAGACAGGTCCATGGTGACAGATGCGATCCCATCGACATCGGTTGAAGTAACATTTAATGTCGTGTTATCCGTACCGTTTGCCTCTATGGTTGAGGGATTCGCTGTGTACGATGTTACCAGAGGTTCGGCATTTAATGCCCCTGATACCACCAGTGCGAATGGCTGTGGTCCCTGCGGGATATTTGTACCGCTTACCTGCACGGTATAGCTACCTACAGTTGGGGACAGCAGTTCCACTTCCTCTACATTGTTTATGGAATCTGTTGCACCGTTCCCATAATATGTGCCGCCGGGTCCGGTCACCGTCAGGTCAAGATTGTTCACAAGTGTGACTGCTGCAAGGGCAGCGGCAGGATAATCGGTCCAGACCAGTGTTATGCGTAATGGTTCTGAACTGTTGTATACATAATAACTGTAGTTCCATGATTCAGATGTGGTCAGGGTGATGTTGTCGTGATAGCTCATTGTCCGTGGCGATGACGGGAACAGCGAGTTCTCAAGATCAACACGTCCCCAGCCCTGTGCATAGTCAGGGCGCGTCTGCATTTCCTGTGTTGAACCCGTGCCGTATTGCCCCGGAGTCATGTTATACGCACCATTTATTATCGTAGCTTTGAGTAAGGCGGAAGTGGGTGTAATACTCTCGTTCTGCACGTAATACTGTCTCACAAGTGCAGCCGTTCCGGCAACAAGTGGAGTTGACATGCTTGTGCCGCCACTGTATACATAATTTAGATTGGTATAAACTCCCCATAATG
>JAFGQV010000105.1 GCA_016935475.1 Methanosarcinaceae archaeon | reverse complement strand
TATTCAGTTTATTTAGCTGGACATGTATCTCCAGACCGATCATAATACCGTCAGGGTTCTTGTATGCCATCATGCCACCCCCTCTGGTCTTTTAGTATGGTGACCAGTGTTCTGTTCAAAAGAATATGCAGCCCGTATGATGGTAGATTCATCATAATGACCCCCGATTATCTGGAGCCCTACCGGAAGACCGTCTGCAGATCCACAGGGTACGGAAATGGACGGTACACCTGCAAGGTTGATGGGGACCGTGTTGACATCCGCAAGGTAAAGTGAAAGCGGGTCTTCTATCTTCTCTCCGATCTTAAATGCCGGGGTGGGCATTGTCGGAGCCATCAGCACATCCGTTCTTGCCAGTGCTTTCTCAAAGTCCTGTTTGACAAGTGTACGGACCTTGAGGGCTTTTAAGTAGTATTTGTCATGATAACCCGCAGATAGCGCGTAGGTACCAAGCAGTATCCTGCGTTTGACCTCTTCGCCAAAACCGGATGCCCGGGTTCTTGATGCCATCACATGCCAGTTGTCCCCCTGCGCATTGAACCCATAACGTGTCCCATCAAAACGTGCAAGGTTGGACGAAGCTTCGCTCATGGCAATGATATAGTATGCTGAAAGTGCATATCTTGTATGGGGCATGGAAACCTTTTCCCATGTGGCGCCCATATCTTCGAACTTATGAATGGCATCCCAGACCGATCTTTCAACACCCGGATCGATACCCTCTGAGAAATATTCATCAGGCACACCAACCTTAAGTCCTGACACATCGTCAACAAGCGCATCCTGATGCACTGCTTCATTCTTGATGGAAGTACTGTCACGGGGATCATATCCACCCACCACATCCATCAGGATTGCGATATCGCTGACATTTGTTGCCAGCGGACCGATCTGTTCCAGCGAGTTGGCATAGGATATTAGCCCGTACCGCGAGATCCCACCGTATGTTGGCTTTAATCCCACGACCCCGCAAAATGCAGCAGGGCACCGGACCGAACCACCGGTATCCGAACCCAGCGATATTGGAGCCTCACCTGCCGCAACCACCGCAGCGCTGCCACCGGATGAACCTCCGGGTACCCGGTCCAGGTCCCAGGGATTTAAGGTCGGACCTGCGTAGCTGGACTCAGTGGATGTGCCCATGGCAAACTCGTCCATATTGGTCTTGCCAAGGATCACAGCACCTGCATTGATCAGGCGTTCGATCACATGCGCATTGTATGGCGGCACATAACCTTCAAGGATTTTCGAACCACAGGTGGTCTGTATTCCCTTTGTAGAGATATTATCCTTGATCGCAATGGGTACGCCGGCAAGCACACCGTCGTGGCCTTTTTTATCAATGTCCCCTGCACGGGGTATTGCACCACCCCATAATGTCACGAATCCGTTTATTTTGCTTTTGCCTATTGTCTCAAGGTAGGATGCAGTGACCTCCTGGGACGATGTGCTTTCTATTCTTTCTTTAACTTCCGGGATGCTCATCCATTCTACCATGCAATTACCTCATGAGATACTCGGAGCCTTAAAGTAGCCTTCCTGCTTATGTTCGGTGTTTTCGAGCACCTCATCCTGTGAAAGCGACTCAACAACAACGTCTTCCCTGAATACATTTACCACATCCACCACGTGGTAGGTTGGAGGCACATCGTCTGTATCGATCTCGTCCAGTTGACCGAAATAGTCCAGTACAGAGTTTAACTGTGTGGTATATATATCGGCTTCAAGCTCATCAATTTCGATGCGTGCAAGCCATCCTATATGCTCTACTTCTTCTTTTGTGATCATCGAAAGTTCCTCGGATTAAATGGAATATGGAGTTATATGCGTATCAAAGACAGGTATCTAATATTAATTTATTCTTATGGGCTTCCTGTTTGTAGAACAATTTTTCCAAAAAAATGATCATAAGAATTCTTCAGGCATCCCTGTCAGGGAGATATTCAAGGTATATTCAAGGTATATTTAAGTACATTCAAGGCGCATTCAAGGCGCATTCAAAACATATTTAAAACACAATCATTTTAAACAAGTTTTCTTATCTTGGTTAGGTATGAACGAAAAAGGACTAAACGAACAAGAGATATTCACTATTTTAAATGAGGCACAGAAGCGCGATACTACATATAAGCGCGTATTCAGTTCCATGTGTACACATCCACATGAAATTGCAGTTGCCGCCCACATGCAATTCATCGAATCGAACCTCGGAGATTTCGGGTTGTTCACCGGAACATATGATCTTGAAAATGAAGTTATAGCCATGATGGGCAATTTACTTCATGCTTCATCAGTTCATGGATACATGACAACCGGTGGGACCGAATCCAATATCCAGGCACTTCGTGCCATGCGGAATGCATCCGGAATATCGAATCCAAACGTGATCGTACCTGAGTCAGCCCATTTCTCCTTTGACAAGATTGCAAACATGCTGGGAATTGATATCAAAAAAGCTGCACTGGATGATGAATTCAAAGTGGATATGGATTCTATGAAAAAACTGGTTGATGGGAATACCATAGGACTTGTCGGCATAGCAGGTTCCACCGAATTCGGACAGATCGACCCCATTGATGAGATATCGGAACTTGCGGTTGAAAATGATCTTTTTTTACATGTAGATGCCGCTTTTGGCGGTTTTGTGATCCCTTTCCTGGAAAAAAAATATCCATTTGACTTTTCACTGGAAGGAGTAAGTACCATAGCACTTGATCCTCACAAAATGGGACTCGGTACAATACCTTCCGGTGGGCTTCTTTTCCGTGACATCGACCTGATGCACCAGCTCCGGACCCACACACCCTACCTCACCATGGATACACAGTATTCCCTCACAGGTACACGAAGTGGCGCAGCTGTTGCTGCAACATATGCAGTTATGAAACATCTTGGGAAGGTGGGTTACAGGCGTATAATAAAGCAATGCATGAGCTTCACAGAAGAACTCGTAAACGGAGCACAGGAGATTGGCATTGGGACATTGATCGATCCTATAATGAACGTTGTGGCGCTTGACGTACCAGATGCAGATATTATTCGAAAGAAACTTCGTGAGGATTATAGATGGGAGGTATCCATAATACGAAAACCTCGCGCTCTCAGACTAGTTCTGATGCCACACCTTACACATGAAAATATAAATGAATTTTTACAGGATCTGAAAACAGTCGTGAATGGATATTAAGAATTGTTTGGACATCTGACATCTCCAATGATGGCGTAATTGAGTTGGATTTCTGTTTAAAAATAAAATGTGATCGATGTAGCATGCAATGATTTTTATAGTGTGAAGTCCTATTAACAAAGGGGAAATTTCTATTTGATGGTGGTGTGGAAAAAATGAACTCATTTGCAGTGGTCCGGGCGGATGATTCGGACAAGATAAAAATAGCATTGCATGACCTGGAACATTATGGAAGAATGCGATTTTCGTCCAATCCAAAACGTATTGAACCTAATTATGCTGACCGGCTTCTTGTTAGTGTCATGGGAGTACCTCTAAAAGCCAGATGTAATTCAGCAGCATTGGTGGAACTGGAGAATCATGCAGGTGCGGCAATTAACAGGTTGAAGAAGATTCATCCTCCTGCACATATAGTCATTATCAGTCCGAGACATGAAGCATTTGGAGAATTAAGGGATAACTCTGAACTATACCCGGAATTTGACCGGAAATTTGAAGTCAACGACCGTGCCCGTGCAACTGACATGTCCTGACCTGTCATCTCAAAAGGAGGCATAAGGTTGTCTTATCTGTATTTTTGATGCATCTTAGATCACGGGCTATATCCGATACTCTGTTCTTGCAAACCACAAACTATGTTTAATTGTTGATACTATACAAGTTTGATGATAGATGATGTATTGAAGATCTTCAAAAAACTTGACAACAAGGATCTCAGGATAATTGCTGGTATCGAAATTGGTATGAAGCACTACGAATGGGTCCCCATGGAAGAATTACAAAGATATACCAAATTACAATATGGGCCTCTCCATTACAAACTGGGAAACCTTATAAGAAGTAATATGGTGATCAAAACCAATGTTCCTTACGAGGGGTATCAGATATATTTCGATGGTTACGATGCGCTTGCAATGAACACCTTTGTAAAACGGAACATATTAAGCGCAATCGGAGATGAGATCGGTGTTGGCAAGGAATCGGTTGTCCATGAAGCCATGAAAGAACCTGAACTTGCGATCGGTGAACCAACACCTGTTATTGTCAAGTTTCACAGGGAAGGAAGAACGAGTTTCAAGCAGGTAAAAAGAGTACGTGAACATCTTGCCGATAAAGTGCATTTCTCGTGGATATATGCAGCACGCCTTGCTGCAAAACGTGAATTTGATGTGATGAACAAACTGTATCCTGAAGTATCGATCCCAAAACCGATCGATCATAATAGACACGCAATTGTAATGGCAATCGCACGCGGGAGTTTGCTTGTCAAAACGAAACTTCTGGAACCTGAATGGTTTTTGGATGAGATACTGCGGCAGGTCAAAATTACCTATTCCCTTGGTATCATACATGCAGACCTGAGCGAGTACAACATATTTGTGGATATGGACAGTGTGGAATTCATTGATTGGCCGCAGTATGTTACTCCCGACCATCCACAAGCAGATGAACTACTGGAAAGGGACGTTTCGAATATGCTCACTTTTTTTAAGCGAAAATACGATATTAAAAGAGACGTTGGCGAAGTGATGGAAGATATCAGGAACAACCCATGAACTAAATATGCATTCAATGAAATGATTAACATTGTGGATTTATGCAAAGTGAAGTGATCTACGGCGTTGATGTTGCAAAAGGCTCTTCAAGGGGGCGAGAACTGCCAAAGTATGCGGTTGCCATCTTAAAAGATGGGGAAGTCACTCATCATACCATGGTCCGACGTCACAGGCTCCTGAAGATGCTACATCAGGACCGTCCGGAATTAATAGCGATCGATAATATATTTGAGCTGGCTGCGAACAAGAAAGAACTGATCCGGTTTTTAGAGCGTCTCCCGAAAGGTGTCAAACTGGTTCAGGTAACCGGCGGTGTGCAGCTAACGTCACTTATACGGCTTGCCCGTGAACACGGCATCTCTTTTAACCAGTTCGATCCGAATGAAGAAGCAGAAGCCTGTGCCCGGCTGGCAGGAATGGGAGTTGGATGTGAGGTTTCCTTATTTGAAGATATAACCAGGATCAAGATAAGCCGTGCAAGGTCGCTTGGCAGGGGCGGGTGGAGCCAGAACCGTTACCGCCGGAAAGTCCACGGTGCGGTAAAAGTGAAGAGCCGTGAGATCGAAATGATACTCAAAAAGGCTGCAAAGGAGCGTGGTTTTACTTACACAACAAAGGCAGTTGAGGGATTTGGAGGTTATGTACGATGCGAGTTCACGGTACATGCCAGACGCGACGATATTCCTATCTACCATTCTGTGAGTGCTGACACACAGGTAACTTTGAAAAGTGTTGAACGCGAGAAGATAAAATACATACCTCTTAAAAAAACAAAGAGAAAATTCACAATTGTGGGTATCGACCCTGGAACCACTGTGGGCATTGCGATCCTGTCACTTGAAGGGGATCTGCTTTTTTTAAAGAGCTTTCGCGGGATGTCGCATGATGATGTCGTCAGGACTATTGCTGAATACGGAAAGCCTGTGATAGTGGCAACGGACGTGACCCCAACTCCGGCGGCAGTGGAAAAGATACGCCGCCGTTTCAATGCTGTGATCGGTACACCGGGTTCACAGATGCTTTCCGAGGAAAAAATATCACTTGCACGTCCATTCGGGTATGCCAATGACCATGAACGTGATGCACTTGCAGCCGCACTGTACTCCTTCAAGAGCTACAAGAACATCTTTTCGCGCATTGAGAAGAAGGCACCCGGAAATGCAGATCTTGACCGGATAAAGATGTATGTCATCAGAGGGGAAACTATTGAGGATGCGATCGAGAAGGCAGCAGACAGATCAAAAATATCAACAAAACCTTCGGACCTGTTAGAGAAAACAACAGATACAGAGCTGCATAAACATCTGGAGGGAATGGGGGAAACCATCAAACGCCAAAATGCACAGATAAAAGAGCTGCAGGAATACATCAATGAACTAAAGGATGCTACTGGATCCAGGGATAAAAAGATCGAAAAACTTGAGTCACGGATCAAAAAGATGAGGACGGATGCCTACAGGGTGATCCGGAAAGACAAAGAGATCCAGATAAGGGATAGGAATATCGTAAGGCTTGAAACTGAACTCCGGAACAAAAGTAAAAGCCTTAAGAATGCACGCAACCATATTAAAAAACTAAAAAAGATACGGAAAATGGAGATCAGGGGGGAGGGCATCCCTGTTAAGATCATCTCCTCGTTCACAAAGGAAGCCATCGAACAGACAAACGAACTCTATGGTATCAAGCATGGTGACATCGTATATCTGGAAGATGCAAGCGGTGGAGGTACTGTAACTGCATCCCTGCTAATTGACTCCGGTATACGTGCTGCAATTGTAACGGATGAACTGTCCCATGCTGCTTATGATTGTTTTTTTGAAAAGAACGTGCCTTTGCTGACGAACGTACCCATTCAGCGTGCAGACGATTTTGCAGTTGTTGATCCTGAAGTACTTGATTCTGCGATCCGTGATTGGGAAAAGGATGCCGAAGAGATGCGCATAGCAGAAAAACAGAAACAGCTTAAGCTACTTGTGGATGAATACAAAAGCGAACGCAGACGAGGACTGGCTTGAGAAACAGAACCAGCACCTAAAAGTTGCCCTATCTCCTGTCAAAGAAGATGTTCTTGCCCTTGACGCTCAGCGGCATCCCGATCACCACATCCGCATCGATCAGTTTTGCAGCCCTTGCTGCCGCGCCGGCAGTATACATAATCCTGTTATCGATGCACAGGTCCTTTGCTTTTGCTGCCGCCGAACCCAGTGCAATTCCAAGGTCCATGATCTTAAAAGCACAGCTCGGTCCTTTGAAATCGGATTCCACAGTGGCTTGCTCCAGCATTTCAGCACAGGTCGTGAAGCCGCATGCTGAACAGTTCAGGTTCGTGGTGCCAGAGGATTTCAGACCGATCAGGATGACAGCATCTGAATCTCTTACGTTCTTTGCATCTCTTTTAAAGAAACCGAACTTTTCACCTTTTTTCTCAGCCAGTGACTCCATGGTTGTTGCGAGCGTCTCCATCTCAAAACTTTCCACCAGTCCCGTGACGATGTCATCTACACCCTTGGCTTTCGGAGCGGTCCTTGCCGCGACAAGTATCTCCTTTGCCAGCATTTCAATTGTATCGGATTCCGGATTCAACTTCATGCATTTCGTTTATGGATTATTGGATGTTAAGTATTTTGCTGGCAAATTAGAGTATCTGGTTCACGCCATGGAACGGTAATACACATCGAATGGTAACATTAAGATATGTTCAGTTAGTATATGATAGCATAAGGTCTTACAATGATACGCTCTTCGTTGATACTGGCAGGCGGGCGCGCCAGGCGTCTTGAGAATAAGGAAAAGGCACTGATACCATTCAGAGGTAAGACAGTCATTGAGCACACCATAGATGTCCTTGAGGAGTTGTCTGATGAGATCATAGTTTCTATCAGGGACGATAAACAGAAACACGTCCTGACGGATTTTGTGGGCAACCTGACCATGGTGGTGGACCGTTATTCCGATGTCGGTCCTCTTGCAGGTATGCTGGAAGGGTTCAAATCAGCAAGTGGAGAATATGTGTTTGTTACTGCCTGCGATATGCCCTATCCGAATGCAGGGGTGATCCGGCTTCTTTTTGAATGTGCCCGCGGTCACGATGCGGCAGTGCCGAAGTGGGAGGACGGCAGAATGGAAGCACTCTGCGCCGTCTATCGTACGGCACCCATGGTCAGGGAGATAGAGAAAGCGGTTAAGAACGGTGACAGGTTCATCCTTGCACCGGTCTTTAAGCTGAAGGATGTGATGTATGTTGATATGGAAAAGATCAGACGCATCGACCCGGAGCTAAGGATGTTTGTGAACATCAACACTGTGGAAGATATGGAGAAATTGAGTGAAGAGTGAGATGTTAAAGAACATCTTTTCTCCCATGGTCGGATCAGCTAAGGAAGATCGTTTCACACATTAAATCCTTCACCAATTGCAGGCGCATGCGCATCTACCCCGATCTCGTCCTTTATCCATTGTGCAAACAGTTCAGCATCCTCACCATGCATGGTGAAAACGTTTTCAGTGCCACTGTCGCAGAACTCCTTGACGATTATTTTTAGCTCTTTGTCTCCGCAGTGGGCTGAGAAATCGTACTGCTCGATCTTTGGGCTGAGATGCTGGATATTACCTTCATTCTCAATGATACCAGTGTCAACTGCCATCCTGCCGTTAGTGCCTTCAACCTGATATCCGGTGATCATGATCTTTGTCTTTGGGTCTTTGTGCAGCATGTCGAGATAATACAGCACAGGACCTCCATTTAGCATTCCTGCGGTGGTTATTATCACAGAGGAATCCAGAGGAACACGTCGTCTCTTGGGTCCTTTTACGATGGATGCATTATGGAACGCCTTCTCAAGGTGTGCCGGGTTTCGCAGGTAACGCGGATTTTGCATCATGAGCTTGTACGCCGTGATACCCATACCATCAACATAGGGATGAATTCCGTGGGAATCTAACAGCATGAGGATCTCCTGCGTCCGCCCGATCGCAAATGCAGGTATGATGACATTACCACCAATATCCAGTGTCTCCTCCAGCGAATCCATAAATGCGGACTCGGTCTCCTTCCGTGAAGGATGGTCATCTGAGAAATAGGTGCTCTCTATTATGAGCGTATCAGCCTCTGGATGATCCACGGCTGCCGATACCAGACGGGTGTCCAGGGTGTTGATATCCCCTGTATAGAACAAACTCTCCCCGCTCTTTGATTCAACATACACAGAGGCTGCACCCGGGATATGCCCGGCATCATAGAACTGTACTGTATAACCGTGTGTCGCAAACTCAAGACCAGTATCAACTGTTGTTGTACGTTGCATGAACCTGTAAAGATCGTCCACGTCATATCCCGCAGGAATACCGTTTGCCCTGGCGATCTTGAGCGTATCTTTTGCAAGCATGTTCGCAAATGCTGCTGTGGGAGGGGTCATGAAGATATCAGGGTTCATATCCATCAGGTTCGGGACCGCACCACAATGGTCCAGATGTCCGTGAGACACCAGCACAGCCTTAGGATCCAGCCCATTTAGAGGATATTCCGGGACCTCCCCAGGTTTCATACCATAATCTATCAATATCTCCTCGTTCAAAAAAACTGCCGAACGGCCAACTTCACGGCACCCACCTTTAAATTGTATGTTCACTGTTTTACCTCAGTTTTGTATTTTATATGGCATCCTGCCAGATTTTGATCTTCTTTACACTTACATTGATGATCTTCGATAATTTGATCGCATCCGCAGCATCCAGTTCATCCACTGTCAGTATCCTGGCATCTGCAAGTTTTTTCGCAGTCATTGGACCTATCCCGGGAATATCAGTAATGGTCTCCGGTCTGGCTGATTTCGGACGCTTGAGCTTTTCAGCTTTCTGGGTATTTTGCCATTCGATGAAATTGCACTGGGGACATCCGAGATTCCACGGTCTTTTGCCTGCAGTTATTATCTGTATGTGGTACAGCCCGTGTTCTGTGCACAACTTATCGGTCACGATCACCTGACCACTTTTTGGAAGTGGCAACGAAAAATCACAATCCGGATAGCCATCACATCCAATGAACCGTGAACCCTTTTTAGACCGCCTGATCATGAGATTTGAACCGCATTTCTGGCAGGTACCGATTATCTTGTCCTCGCGAAGTCCTGCACGCAGGGAATCCGAAATAACGTCTTTATTGTTTTCCAGTTCCGAGAATATCGCATCCAGCATGTCCCTTGATTCCTTTAATACATCATCTTCCCCGATTTTACCCTCTGCGATACGGTCCATATCTTCTTCGAGTTTACTTGTCATCTCCGGATTTGTAATGGTGGGCGCATGTTTTTCAAGTGCTTCGACGACTGCATACGCTGTTTTTGTTGGCTGTAGCGGATTTCCGTGGATATAGGCCCTTGAATATAACTTGCTGATGATCTCATGACGCGTAGCTTTAGTACCAAGACCAAGTTCCTCCATAATACGAATCAAACGACCCTGCCCATACCTTGTTGGCGGTTGTGTCTCCTTATCAACCATCTCAACCTTCCTGACATCCAACCGGTCTCCCTCATGCAGTTCTGGAAGGAGCCTGTCCTCGGGCGCATTGTATGGATAGTACCACCTCCATCCCGGCACAACCAGACGCGCGCCGTTTGCCTTAAACTCTTCTTCATTTATATCGAACTTGACGCGCATTGTCTCCCACTGCGCAGCATCTGCAAAAGTTGCAAAGAATCGCCTGACAACCAGTTCATAGACTTTCCATTCATCGTCCTTTAGTTCGGATCGTTTTGCAAGTGACGCAGGGTAGATCGGAGGGTGGTCTGTAGTTTCCTTTTTACCGCGGGTTGGCACAAGATCTTTCTTTTCAAGAAGTTTTTCGGCATATTGCTTGAATGCTCCTTTTTTGAACAATTCTATCTGTGCACGCAGGTCAAGGGACTCGGTGTACACTGTGTTGTCAGTTCTTGGATATGAAATAAAACCATTGGTATAGAGCATTTCAGCGATCCGCATGGCATTTGATGCAGTCAGACCAATGGAACTTGCAGCACCGATAAATTCAGTGGTGTTAAAAGGAATTGGCGGTTTGTCGGTCTTTTTAGATTTTATAACGCTTGACACCATCGCACTTTTGCCAAGCTTTGCAAACACAGATCCTGCTTCCTGCTTATCCCAGAAACGCCTGTTCTTATGCTGGCATAAGAATTCCTCACCTTTTGGGTCTGCAAGATAAGCAAATATTTCCCGGTATGGCATTGGAATAAAAACATCCCGCTCTTTTTCCCTGTCCACTATCAGGGCAAGGGTCGGTGACTGCACCCTGCCGACCGATAAGAACATATTTCCAAGCCGCCCTGCTGAAATGGATATGTAACGTGTAAGCGCTGCCCCCCAGATCAGGTCGATAACCTGTCGCGAATGTCCTGCATCTGCCAGATTGAAATCCACAGATACGGGATTTGAAAATGCATCCATGATAGCTTTTGGTGTGATTGCACTGTACTGGACACGCTCGAACTTGATATCAGGGTTAACCTGTCTTACAATGTCCAATGCCTCGGCACCGATGAGCTCCCCTTCCCGGTCATAGTCAGTGGCAATTGTCAGCCTGTCGGCGTTTTTACCAAGTTTCTTAAGGGCAGACACGATCTTTACGTGTGTGGGTGTTGTGATTATCTCAGCATTGATCAGTTCCCTTGCATCCACTTTCTGCCAGTTATTATATGATTTTGGGTAATCCACTCCAACAATGTGTCCGCTAAGCCCCATAAGAACGGTCTTGCTGTCAGTTCCATATTCATATGTATCCACTCCGCTGACACGCACCTGTTTTGGTTTATTGGGAGCAAGGATTGCGGCAATCCGTCTGGCTGCAATATGTTTTTCTGCTATGATAAGATGCATTGGTAACTCCACATTCTTTTTATGTTTTTAAAAATTGATTGGATTAACTTTGTTGAAGTTTCCTTTTATAATAAAAGGTTTTGGTTGATCTTATTTATAAATGTAAGTAAGTCGAAAATAAATAATTGATAAAGGACTGTAGGAATCTGGCATGAGCAAGGAACCAATCTAATACTTCTGAAAGCTATCGGTAATGGCATATGGACCATATGATATTTATAGAAGAATAAACAATGACAAAACATTGTTTGCCCATTGTGGGAATGTGGCATAATCAAAAATTACCTTTAAGAGATGATAGTATGAACATAAAACCAATAGGTAAAAGAGCTCTAATCAAACCAGTTAAGGAAGAGGAAAAAACTGCAGGCGGCATTTACCTTCCGGAAAGTGCAAAAGAAAAGAGGAAACAGGGTATTGTAGTAGATATTGGCAAAAAGAAAGACGACATGCCAATAGCATCAGGTGACATGATATTATATACAGGCTACAGTGCAGAAGAATTCGAAGTAGATGGTGAAAAGTACATCATCGTAGATTACAATGACATAATCGCAAAACTGGAGTGATGAAATATGGCAAAGCAATTGATCTTTGAGGATCAAGCAAGACGTGCTCTGTTGAGTGGTATCGACCAACTTGCAAATACCGTGAAGATCACACTGGGACCAAAAGGCAGGAACGTGGTTTTTTCAAAGAGCTTTGGAACTCCAACGATAACAAATGACGGGGTTACTATTGCCAAGGAGATAGACCTTGAAGATCCCTTTGAGAATATGGGTGCCCAGCTGATAAAAGAGGTGGCTACAAAAACACAGGATACCGCAGGGGACGGCACGACAACAGCCACCATACTGGCACAGGCGATCCTACATGAAGGAATGAGGAATATCACAGCAGGTGTTAACCCTATTGAGATCAAGAGGGGAATCGACAAAGCAACACTGATCGTGGTGGACTCCATCCGGTCCAAAAGTGTTGAGATCAAGAATAAAGAAGAGATCACCCAGGTGGCGACGATCTCGGCAAATAATGATGAAACGATCGGACAGCTGATCTCGGATGCAATGGAAAAAGTTGGTTCAACCGGTGTCATCACTGTTGAAGATGCGAAATCCATGGAGACATCACTGGAAGTTGTTGAAGGTATGGAGTTCAACAAGGGTTACCTTTCACCATACATGGCAACAAACTCCGAAAAGATGGAAGCTGAGCTTGAAGATGCACTGATCCTCCTATTTGACAAAAAGATCAGTTCCATGAAGGAATTCATCCCGCTACTCGAGGAAGTACTGAAGGCGCATAAGTCACTGCTGATCATTGCCGAGGATCTGGAAGGTGAAGCACTGGCTACCATTGTGCTCAACATTATCCGTGGTGCCCTGAATGTATGTGCGGTCAAGGCACCAGGTTTCGGGGATGAACGCCTTGAGATGCTGGAGGACATTGCCGTACTTACCGGAGGCAAGGTTATCAGCGAAGACAAAGGCATGAAACTTGAGAATGCTACACTTGCAGACCTTGGCAGCGCCAAGAAAGTTAAGGTGACCAAGGACAAGACCCTCATCATCGAAGGAGCTGGCAAAAGGGAGGACATTGAGAAAAGAGCCAGCATTATCGAAAGCCGCAGCAGGCTGGAAGATTCCGAGTACAAGAAGAAAGAGCTGATGAAACGTCTGGGCAAACTGACCGGTGGTGTGGCTGTTATCAAAGTGGGTGCAGCTACAGAGACAGAACTTAATGAGAAGAAGATGCGCGTAGATGATGCATTGAATGCTACCAAGGCAGCCATCGAGGAAGGTATAATCCCAGGAGGCGGGGTGACTTTGATCCGTGCCATTGAGGAACTGGACAAACTTTCCCTGGACAGTGACCAGATGGTGGGTGTCAATATTCTCAAGAAAGCCATTGAAGTGCCACTGAAACAGATAGCAGCCAATGCTGGAAAAGAAGGTGCCCTCATTGTGGAAAAGATAAAGGCTGAAACAAATCCGAACATTGGATATGATGCAAAAACTGATGCATACCGGGATATGTTCGAGGCTGGTATCACCGACCCTGTGAAGGTGGTAAGAAGCGC
>JAFGQV010000104.1 GCA_016935475.1 Methanosarcinaceae archaeon | reverse complement strand
TGTAACAATGTATTTCCTTTGCATACACTAAAAATAGCCGTTATTAGTAATAAACATTACGTCATTTTAGCTGTGACATGACACTAGAATACTACATGATTGGTCAACAGCAATAGCAGGCATGGTGAGCGTCGCACCCGCTGGGCACTGGCATCTGCTTATGATCAAAAGCCTTCGCTTCCCGCATCCCTCTTATCATCCTCAAATGAGTCAATTCGGTTCAATTCAGCATCGATGCCAGATACGCCTCCGACACCCGGCAGTACTTTTTAACAACTGTGATGAATATTTTTTCCTGTATTTCCCGAGTCATGGAGTAAGGGTCTTCAAAATCCTCGATGTGTTCAAGTTCCTTCACAATAAGCCGAACCTGAACCTTAGTGAGCGGAACAACACGTTTGTCGATCTTTGATAGTGAATTGATATAGTATGTGGTCTTTTTTGGTTTCTCTGTAGAAATGCTCTTGATAGCTCCACAGCGAGTGCAGTATAAATGCGGCTTTAAGCCCCGATCTGCACCTCTTATCTCAAATGGCAGCCATACCTTATCGATCCGACCACAACTTTCATGCAAACAACTCATTATGCCATCATCCACAATAATTTCAAACGCAATATTCATTTACCTCATTTTAAACCTAGTGGTCAATTTTTTTAAAAAAATACAAATGAGGTAGATGAAATCAAACACTGTAAATATTATCAACGGAACTTTGATATACTGTTGCAACAAAATCACCTTAAATATTTAGCAAACGGTAACAAATGACAGGCGAAAACAAAAACGTTATCATCATCCTTTTGATGCTTGCATTATTCACAGGTGCCACAATAGAGATTAGCGAAGGTTCGGTCTATGTTGGCATCATATTATTTGCTGCCGGTGCAGTCCTTATCACACAAATACATTTAAGCGAATCAACCGCTTTGAAAGGATCCGGAATATATCTCCTTACAGGTCTTTTTATAGTAATTGCCGACCTGCTTTATAATTACAGCAGAAACAGTGACCTTGGAACTCTGGACACCATGGTATTTTTCCTGGGAATATCGTTGATTGGATGTGGAGTCAAGAATCCACAAACGCGCCGGATGGGGGAATTCGGTGCTTACATCTCGGGTGTCTTTATTGTCCTGTTCCTGATATTCTACAGCCTATTTGGTTCATTGAACATCGACTTCGTACACAATTTTGATCACTACTTCATTTTACTCCCAACCGTGGCAATTATGAAACTTGCAGGTATGCCGCTGGAGGTTATTGCAACCGAAACGGTCAGGTTGAGTGGGGCTGAGGAAATGACGATCGTGATCGGCGGTCCATGTTCCGGTTTGTATTCCATGTTCCTTCTTATCGGAATTGTTGTCGGGTACAGCCGTATCGAAAAAATGGACATGCGAAAGACCTTATATTTATCAGGATTTACGATTGCGGTTGCATATCTCTCAAACCTCGTACGGGTTATAATTCTCTACATTACAGCGTATCTCTATGGACAGGAAACCATGATGATGGTTCACACCCATGTGGGGTGGATCATATTTGCGGTGGTTGCCGGGGGTATAATGTATCTCATGGACCTGAAGAGATGAATGGAGAATTTGGAATCGGATGACTTTTCACCATTGTTGCAAAAAAAGAAACATCCGAACAACGAAAGATCCTACTCATGATCCAGTTTTCTACTGAACACAACAGCCGCAACCAGCATAAAGAAAAGAACCGCCCCCATATACGCTCCCCCGATAAGCGCAACCAGCTTGAAATCAAAATCCTTTTTTGCAAAAGTAACTACCACTACAATAGCAAACAACACCAGTGAATAGGAGATAAAACTGAAGAACATCGCTTTTTTCCAGTCTTTTATGTTAGAAACATCCACCATCAATCCACCCCTCCGGCATGACTCCCGCTTTCGATCGAAGACGATATTCTCATAATATTGTTGACCCTATCCTTGATATCTGGATGTGTATCGAAAAGGGAATAGTGAACATCATAGGTTTCCTCAACACGTAAAGGATTCGTTACGAACATGTGTACATGCCCGGGGTTGAACTCCTCAGCAGGCTGAAGTTGCGCGTAACGCTCAATTCGCTCAAGTGTTTTTGCTAAAAGATGTGGTTTTTCGGTCAAATGAACACCTGCTTCATCAGCCGCATACTCACGTGCCTTCGGTATGGCAAGCTGCACCAGAAAGGCCGCTGGTGGTGCGACCAGTCCCATTGCAAGGAAACGGATAAGCCTCGGTGCAGGATCGTATTCCTGACCGAAGCCGGTAAGAAGAGAAGCCCACAGGGCAGCAGTTGAAAATGATGCAAGTAAACCGGCAAAGAGTGCCGTTACAGTGCTTAATGGCACATCCCCATTCTTAATGTGCCCGATCTCATGGGCAAGTATAACCTCCAGTTCACTCCTATCCAGCATATCCAGGGTTTCTGAGGAAAGTACAACCGATGTCCTCTTTCCGGATCCAGCCGTGAATGTCACCGGCAGTGGTGATTTAAATACATAAATATCCGGAACAGGCACCTGCGCTTTACCGGATAGTCTATCAAGGATCGCATGCAGTTCAACGGAATCAGAGCTATCGACCTTATGGGAACCGTACCATTTCAGGATCACGTTGACACTGAACCTGTATATCAGCATGCTTAAGACAAGCATCACTACCCCTGCCACGGCAGCACCGGCAGCATCCCAAAGGTATGCACCGATAATAACTACGGGTATTGAAGGTAAGACGAAAAACGCCATCGTCTTAAGTTTGTTTTTCATGCTGGTTCCTCACAGATATTATTGTATCTTTATGTATAGCATCTCTTTATGTATATCTACACTATATTTAAATCGTATCTTCTTTCAATTGATTTTTACATCCTCGTATTATCTCGTTTACGATCTTAACTGAACAAAATAGAATTAAAGCATCAAATATATATTTTTAAGCGCAAAAGGTTATATCTTTAAAAAAGGATGATTTATAGACATGTTCAATTCTGAAAAATGTATATACACACAGGACCTGATAGCAACAATCGTTGTGGCTTTTTTAGCGGTTATATTCATATTAGTGTCTCCTTTCAATGAGACCCCTTTGAGGATAGTATTTGCACTGGTACTTATTTTCTTTATCCCGGGTTATGCATTCATAGCCGCGATGTTCCCCAAAAAAGAAGAGATAAGCGGAATTGAACGTTTTACATTAAGTGTAGGCTTCAGCATTGCGATCATGGTATTTGACGGTTTTGCGGTTAGCCTGACACGATGGCTTTTCCGTCCCAACTCGATCTCCATTTCGCTTTTTTTGATCACGCTGGTATTTGCCGTTATTGCATATATTGCAAGACGACGCCTCCATGAGAGTGATCAGTTCTCATTTTCCCTTCATGAATTTATAGAATCTATCCGCTCTGACGATATTGACACTGATACCACTGCTGAGGAAAGCGTGGAACCCGAAAAAACGAGGCGCTTTAAGGTTAAAAGCAGGAAAAGAGTAAATTCTAGAGTGAGTTCTCCAACTGATGAAAGAATGCCGGAAGTTTTGGTGGAACGAGTACCGCCTGAGATTGAAAAAGCTCTTATAATCGCCCTTGTGGGTTCGATAATAATTGCCAGCGGCATGCTGGTATATGCTAAAATGACCCAGGAAAAGGAGACCTTCACGGCCCTATATATCCTTGGAGCTGACGGGAAAGCTGAAAACTATCCCACAACAGCATCTCTTGGCCAGCCAACCACCGTGACCGTGGGTATTGAAAACTATGAACTTAGCGATGTGAACTACATACTGCAAATGCGGCTGGACGGAAATGTGCTTCAGGAGATGACCGTGCCTGTAAATGATGGTGAAAAATGGATGAATGACCTTACATACATCCCAACGCAGGTACCTCAGGGCAGGTCCAAACTCGAATTTGTCATTTTCAAAGAAAATGCCGAAGGTAGCCCTTACAGGTCGGTGCACCTGTATATTAACCATACCTACTCATCCGAATCATTTAAAGAAGGGATCAAAGTACTTGCAACGATCCCCCTGGTCGAGAATGGTGATATGGAGTCGGATGCAGGATGGACGTTTACATCCTTTACGGAAAATGTCAACGGCTCATACATCAACGGTTCAGGCGTTTATTCAACCCGTGCCTACCTGATAAACAATTCGTACCAGGGAATCCTGCCCCAGTGGAGTGACCAATATCACGGAATATCCCAGAACATCCTGAGCAATGATGATGGAACCGCACTCATCTCAATATTTATTAAAGATTCATATACTTCCGCTGCCCCAAAAGATGGCGAAACCCAGTTCAAACAGATACTAATAAACAATGTGTTGATCTGGGAAGATGGAATAGGTGAAGACGAAGGATGGCAGCATATTCAAACCCCTGTTACCTTAAAAACCGGAAACAATACCCTTACGCTTCGATTAAAACAGAACGGACATTCGAACGTCCAACCTGTAGAAGTGCTGTGGGATGAAATCAGTTTCCAGCCACTTTCCGATCTGGCTTCAGATATCTCAGGTGAAAGTACGATCGAATCTACCCCGCCAGCTTCCAGGGTACTTGACCTTCCTGAATACACAGGCACCACAGACTTTACAGTACAATGGAACGGAACGGATATCGATTCAGGCATCTCTTACTACACAATCGATTACAGTACCGACAATATAAGCTGGTATACCTGGATATCGAAGACAACTGAAACATCCTCAATATTTAGCGGCGAAGACACCAAGACATATTACTTCCGATCAAAGGCTGTAGATAAAGCTGGAAACCGAGAGATGGTGCATACGAACTTCGATGCTAAAATAACCGTTTATACCTCCCTGCCTACACTTACGCTGGACATAAGTCCTAATCCTTCCAGCGGACTCACAAGCCTGACTGTTCGATCATCTGATCCGCTCAGGGAACTCAACTGCTACGTTACCCCGAGGGAGTATACCGCCGCCACTACCAGCGTAGAAATGACATCATCTGATGATATGACCTGGACCGGTAGATACACCGTGAGGATCAGTGGAAATCACGACGTTGAAGTCATCGGAAAAGACCTTGCAAACAACACGGTAACTATTTTCGACACAATACTTTCAGACACCTCACTGGAATATTTCACCATCGAAATATCCCCGGATACAATAAGCACAGGTACGATCGAGATCATAGTAACACCCTCTGTTGCGCTGAAAACCACTCCCTCCATAGCTATAAAAGATGGCAGCGGTTACAAGATCGTAGTTGATTCGTCTTCGATCTCAGGAGATGAATACACGTACATAGCAAC
>JAFGQV010000103.1 GCA_016935475.1 Methanosarcinaceae archaeon | reverse complement strand
TGTAACAATGTATTTCCTTTGCATACACTAAAAATAGCCGTTATTAGTAATAAACATTACGTCATTTTAGCTGTGACATGACACTAGGATTATGTAGTCATTTTAGTCAGTCTGGGGTATAAGTGTAATGTAAATATAAGAATGAATTTAAGTAGTGTAATAGAAAAGTATAGAAGTGCAGACAAATTAAAAATGCTATTTATCTGAAAATTTGAGAGATTTTTATGGAATGGCCCCTGACTTCCGGTAGTTATGTTGTAGGAGATTCGAACTCCCCTGTAGCAGTTGTGACCCTTGCCTCTGAGAACCTGACCGATGATCTTGAAAACTATGCTATCTGCGGGACATGTTTCACTGAAAACTTCGGAATCGAGAAGGTAATTGTAAATGTGCTCGGGAACGCAAATATCAGTACTCTGATCGTCTGTGGAGAGGAGAGCCTCCACTTTTGTGGACAGTCCATCATGGCTCTTTACGAAAACGGGATCTGGGACACTGGAGGTTTCAGAAAGATCGTGGGTTCAAGGGCAGTCCTGCCTTACCTTAACGAGATACCCCTGCGCGCGATCAATCGTTTCATCCGTGAGATTAAGGTCGTGGACCTTGTGGGTACCACTGACCCCACCGTCATCCAGGAATCAATTGACTCCTGCAGGGACAGTTCAAGAAGTGAAGCATCTGTAGTGTCTATGCCCGAGATCGACGAAGACAACTGGAGAAAGTACGAATCTCTGGTTACACAAAGCATGATATCACATCTTAAAAAAAGAGGGGGGTCGGGGAGAATTTATTTATCTCACTCAGATTTTGTTGCCTCAATCTTCAAGCTCTCAAAATCAAGTTCACCGGTTAGTTGTTCACTAAGGTTCTTGGTTTCTGACAAAATTCTGACTTTGAACCCGGCGCTCTTTATTTTCCCAAGGTAATCATCTTTTAGCAATGCGCCACCTATGCAACCGGTCAATAGACCAATATCGTTTTTCTGTTTTTCCGTTAGTTCCTTTAACAGGACAATATCTGAAACATACATCCTGCCATCATTTTTCAATACCCTGTAAGCCTCTTTGAAAACCCGGGATTTGTCCGGTGCGAGATTTATCACGCAGTTGCTGATGATAATGTCCACATAATTATCTTCCACTGGCAGCTCTTCGATATCCCCTAACCTGAACTCCACATTCCTGTAGCCATATTTTAAAGCGTTCTCCTTTGCCTTTTCGATCATCTTTTCGGTCATATCCACACCAATGACCTTTCCTGTATCACCTACTTTCTTCGCTGCCAGGAAGGAATCGAAACCTGCCCCGGAACCAAGGTCAAGAACTGTCTCTCCTTTGTTTATCTTGCCCAGTGCCGTAGGATTGCCGCACCCAAGTCCCAGATTTGCATCAGGAAATGCCCTTATTTCATCTTCTGAATAACCGATCTGTACTGAGATCTCAGAAGTGGTCATGGATGGATTACAGTCGCACCTGCAACCCTTACTTGCTATTTCCCCATAGGTTTCTTTAACAATCTTTTTTACCTTTTCTCCTTTCATTTCTAACTTCCTCCTGTTCTGGATGAGCGCTAAATTCTATTGGACACCCAATAAATAGTAGAACCATAGTAATATATAAATATATTGGACATCCAATAATGCAACGTGTTAGAAAATTGTTGCACAGAAAATTGTTGCCCCCCTGATTGCTGCGATATGAGAGGAATGCTATCATTCCTGATCATGTGGCTGCTTTCAAAAAAACCAATGTACGGCGAAGAGATGGCAAAAGAACTTGGAAAAATGAAAGGAGATAAACCAACCCCCGGGACCATCTATCCAGCCCTGAAACAGCTCCAGAACAACGGTATGATAGCCTCACGTAAAGAGGGAAGAAAAGTTATCTATTCTCTGACAGAAGCAGGACAGAAAGTTTCCAGAGAGGCGGTGGAGTATTTCTGCGGTGCATTCGGACCTATTTTCAAGGAACACATGCTGCTGGATTCCACTGAATGACAATAAGATGGAACACACCTAGAAGGAACAGATTTATTAATGTAACAAAAGTGATATAGTATATCTGTATTTATATCACTCAAGCAATCTGGTTTCAGGGGTGATCTCCAATTTTGCTTGAAGAAGTGTTCTTATGGATAGCAACACAACAATGCGAAATCTTGGCATAGGGCTGACAGTCATAGGCTTCGTCTTGCTGGTGGGCTATACCCTTTATATTTTAATTACCACAGAGTCTAACCTGATACTGAAAATATCTATTGTGGCAATTGTAGCAGGCATACTACTGGTTATATTGACCCTGCTGAAGGAAAAAACGGGTGTTAAGGATAAAGAGATCGAAAGGAGATACTAGGTGAGAACATGATAATAGTGACCACAGATACAATAGCAGGAAAGGAGATCGTACAGACACTTGGGATGGCACGTGGCAGTACCATCCAGGCGAAGCATATCGGCAAGGACATTATGTCGGGTCTGCGTACCATCGTGGGGGGCGAACTAACAGAATATTCAAAGATGCTTGAAGAGGCAAGGGAGAAAGCTATCAACCGCATGGTCGAGGATGCCGAAAAGATGGGAGCAAACGCCTTGATAAATGTCAGGTTCATGACCTCGGGGGTAATGGCAGGTGCTGCCGAGATGCTGGCATACGGAACTGCTGTTAAGATAAGGGATAAGGAATAGTTCATTTATCGTCAGGAAATAACAAAGCCTTTACTGCGCAGTAACGCAATCCCGACTTATTTTTTTTCAATTTATATGATCCTTGAGCGGTGGCTTTCAAGACTGTTAACGAGTCTTTTTTCGGAATAACCTTTTCGACTGGAACTGCGGATTTCCCAATGCACCGTAACCCAATTTAGTGAAGCATGTCCTTAATAAATTTTGAGGAGATGGAATCACTTTTTTAAGATGAAAAATTCTAAATATCATTAAACAGGAAATAGGCTTCATATTTCCCAAGTATTTGTAGAAAAAATGTTGGAATAAAGGATTGATACAAAATGTTTGATAGTGGTGCAACTGGCTTTATGTTACTTTCAACAAGTCTTGTGATGCTCATGACACCCGGACTCGCATTTTTTTATGGCGGGCTTGCGTGTAAAAGGAACATAGTTGGAATAATGATGCAAAGTTTTGTATCATTAGGGATCACAACTATTTTGTGGTTCGTTATTGGTTATTCCCTATGTTTTAGTGGTGGTGAGGGAGGAATAATAGGAAATCTGGATAAACTTTTCCTGAATGGAGTAACTCCAATGTCGGCTTTCTCCACAGATGGCAGATTCCCTGAGATCGTTTTTATTTCTTACCAGATGATGTTTGCAATTATTACCCCGGCTTTGATAACAGGTGCTTTTGTCAACCGTGTCACTTTCAAGGCATATCTTATATTTCTGGTACTCTGGCAGATATTTGTATATTATCCGTTCGTTCACATGGTATGGGGCGGGGGTCTGCTTGCTTCGTTAGGAGTTCTTGATTTTGCAGGTGGGATCGTTGTCCATGCAACTGCAGGTTTTGCCGCCCTGGCTTCGGTGTTCTTTGTAGGATCAAGATGGGACAAGGCATCAAAACCAAACAGTATCCCATTAGTAGCTCTTGGAACAGCCCTCCTCTGGTTTGGATGGTATGGTTTCAATGCAGGAAGCGAACTCAACGTTGATGGAATTACAGCGATTGCATTTCTGAATACCGACATCTCAGCATCATTCGCAGCTATTACCTGGTTGATAATTGCATGGATAAAGCAGGGCAAACCAAAATTTGTTGAATTACTGACAGGTTCTGTTGCCGGACTTGCAACTATTACCCCTGCAGCAGGTTATGTTTCCATGCACTCCGCTGCTTTAATAGGTATCTTTGGGGGTACAGTCTGTTACTTTGCTGTTCACATGAAGAACAAGATGGGCTGGGACGATGCACTGGACGTCTGGGGCGTACATGGGATCGGTGGAGTTCTTGGAACTATTCTTCTCGGTGTTTTTGCCTCCACAGTAGTTAATCCGGCAGGTGCCAATGGTTTACTCTACGGAGGAACAGGGTTCTTTATGATACAGTTGGTTGTTGTTACTGGAGCATCGATCTATGCATTTTTCTTTACATACATTATGCTGGTGGCGATAAACGTCATAACTCCCGTCAAAGTGTCTGAAGCTGATGAGCAGCTTGGTCTGGATTGTTCGATACACGGTGAATCAGCATATGATATAGGTCTTTAGACAATGCAAAGGCGAGAAGACCTTTGATATCACATCGGGTCTTCTCATCCATACTCCAAAAGGACATGAGTGGGATAATCCATGGTCAGCGAGATATCCGTGAATTTGTGAAAATCTTAAAAAACAAGTTGTTAATATTACTACTAAATATAACGTAATATTGGTGCTTGTATGGATAAAGAAGTGAATATCCTTGGTGGTGGGATAAGTGGTCTTGCATGCGCAATAATTCTCCGCAAAAATGGGTATAAGGTTAATGTTTTTGAAAAGCATAGTTCTACTGGTTCAAGATTCAATAATGACTGGCAGAGTATAGAAAACTGGTCCGAGAAAATTGACTTCCTGAAACAGATCGAATCATATGGAATTGATGTTTCTTTTGCTTATGAGCCATTATCTGAATTGCAAATTCACTATTCTAACAAGATAAAAACACTCAGAGGAAAAAATGCCTGTTATCTGGTGAAGCGAGGAATCGGCAAAGATTGCCTGGATATCAGTTTACTTGAGCAGGCGAAGGAACTGGGAGTAAATATTAAATTCGGTTCTAAGCTGGATAGAAGTGTACCTATAAAAGTAAATGCAACAGGTCCCAAAAAAGGAAATATGTTTGTAAAAGGGATCAAGTTCAGTACGAGTTGTAAGAATGACTATCATATGGCTTTTGGAGAAGAAATAGCCAAAGGATTTTATTCATACCTTTTGATTAACGGTGGAGATGGAACAATTGCAACTGCATTTAATTCCAGGGTGGCTCATCGTTCTGAAGAATTCCTTCAAAATTCAATTAATTATTTTTCAGATTATCTTAACGAAAATGAACTGTCTGATGGAAAAAAGTTTGGCGGCTATGCGCATTTTGAAATAATGAAAAGTTATTATGATGAGACTGGTGCAATGCTGGTAGGAGAAGCAGGCGGTTTTCAGGATTACCTATGGGGATTCGGGATGAGATATGCGTTCCAGAGTGCTTATTTTGCGGCACGGTCCATAATGAATAATGAATCCTATGATGACCTGATAAAGAAAAATTTACTTAAAAAAATGAAGCATTCAAATAGGAATAGATTCATTTTTGAAGCTCTGGGGTCTCTGGCTTACCCTTTTGTGTATTATCTGTTTGCTTATAATAAAAAACCACTTAGACTTTTAAATATTATATATAGATAGTGAGATGATAACTATGAACTGGTTCGATGAACAATTACCTGAAACCAAAGAAGCGTATGTCAAGCTTCGGGAAACGATATTCAAGGATGGCGCCCTGGATGTCAAGACAAAAGAACTTATAGCGGTTGTTACAAGCGGTTTGATGAGATGTGAACACTGCGCTAAGGTTCACTCAGAACGTGCAAAGCAACACGGTGCCACAGAAGCTGAGATCGCAGAGGCTATTTCAGCAGCCATGTTCGTGGCAGCAGGGAGCCAGATGCTCTGGACGGATGCGTATAATGATATCATGAAATAAAGATAAAGACATAGTCCAATAATGCTAAGTACCGTTCCTGATATAAAAAAAGGAGTGTGGCCCGGATGAAACATGCCCGCATATACGTAGATACCGATGGCTCCTCGCATTTTGAAGATATGGATGTCGAACTTGAACAGGTTGATCGAACTCCTCCGGTACCACCATTGGATCTTTCCTCATTTGTCCAGACATCGCAATTCGCCTTCTGCCGGTTTCCAGCAGGCTGGTTCGCTGACTGGCATCGAGCTCCGAGACGACAGTTTTTCTTCTTCTTTTCCGGCGAGATCGAAATAGGAGTGAGTGAAGGCGATGTGCGCAGGTTTGGACCCGGCAGTGTCGTACTGCTTGAGGATACAGACGGCAAGGGCCACACCACACGGGTGATTGGTAAGGAAGATGTCCTCTCGGCGGTGGTGCAACTGGCTTAGTGAAACAATCCTCATTCGGGCTTTTCTGAGGAAATTGTTCTTACCTGACCAAAAACCCGAAAAAAAAGAATGAGGAATTAATTCCTCATTTACTCTTCCCTTCTCATGAACACAAACGCAAGACCAATTATTGCTGCCATTGGTAAAGCAATTGTTGGGAATTCTGGAATGGCGGGGTCAGTTCCGAAATAATGACTTTTGTCCCAATTACAATCCGGAATCCAGATTTTGCAGCGATGTAATTGAATATAATACCACCCAGAAGCCGTTCCAGTGTTTTCATACTGGCCCAACGTGGCAGTTCCAGTCGCTTGATATGTCCATGTTTCAGTTGTCTGAAGAATCTTGTCCCCGTCATCCCCACTCACATATGAAATACTGACCGGCATGTTATCCGTGACCTTAACACCGTAAAATGAAGCACCCGTGCAAGTTACTTTATATGTCCAAGTAACTAGATTACCAGCGGTTATTTCCGGTTGATCAGCAGTAGTATCTGCATCATATCCATTTGTATCCTTCTCAATATGTATATCACACGCTGCAGCACAGCTTATTGACATCAATAGTATACTCATACAAAAAACCAGAACAAATATTGTTCTTTTAGTGTTGTCATATATCATTTATTTCATTTCCCACTCGATTCATTATTTTATCGCTAGGATACAGAGCTAATGATGACTAATAGTAAGAATACATTCTAAAACTATCTGAGATCCCCATCTCCAATGACATTATTGTTGTATTTAAAACTATTAATACATTTTGTGTTTTTTTCTGCAGATGAAAAATATTATAGTTAAGAACATAATATTTTTGACTTATTTTCTTTGCACAGGAAATTTTCAATCCATTTTTTTGCAAAGCTCAGCTTTG
>JAFGQV010000010.1 GCA_016935475.1 Methanosarcinaceae archaeon | reverse complement strand
TGATGTTCGGTTCGCTTATCCTTGATGTGATCCTGTGCACAGTCTCTGCAAGTTATGCCGCACTCTTGTGGTAAATAGGAGGATATTGATATGGATGCAGATATTATTGTTATAGGCGCTTCTCCAGCCGGAATGATGGCTGCAAGGAACGCATTCTTAAAAGGCGCAAATGTCATACTCATTGAAAAAAAAGAGAGGATTGGACACCCGCCGCATCCTGCAAACACTTTTTTCAAGGGCATGTTTGACAAAGCTGGAGAGAAGGTCAACAAAGAGTATGTAATAAAAGAATTAAAAGGTGCACATATCGTGGCGCCATCCGGTGAAGATGTCATAATCGAAACCCCCGGATACTTCCTTGACCGCACAAAGTTTGATGAGTATTATGAAAAGAAGCTAAGAAAAACAGGATTGGATATTCGAACTGGTATTGAGGCATATAATGTGCTCAAAACCGACGATACATTCTCTGTAAGCACCTCCAGTGGTGTGCTACGCTCGAAGGTCGTAATTGTTTCCGATGGTATCAATTCAAAGATTGCGGGACTGCTTGGACTGAAAACCATGAAGTATCCGAACGATATCGGATGGGCCATGGAAGCAGATGTAGAAGCTGATGGGATCGGTGAACCTGATATGTTCGAGTATTACCTGGGAAGCGTTTCTCCCGGCTGGAAGTCCACATATTCGCCCCGTGGAGGAAACAGTGCAACACTTGGTGTTTATGTCAGAAGGCACGGCACTGATGTCTCTGAGTTCTTTGATGCATGGGTTGAGAAATTTAAGCGTATAAAAGGGCTGGAAGAACTTAAGATCGGGCAAAGATGTGTAGGTGGCGACCCTATTATAACCATTCCTAACCAGATCGTTGCGGATGGAGTTATGATCACAGGCGGTGCAGCAGGTCATTCGGGTATTGGATACAGTATGCGTGCCGGACAGATATGTGGAGATGTGGCTGCTGAGGCTATACAAAAGGGTGACGTATCAGCAAAAACGCTTTCGGAATATAAAAAACAATGGAGCAGGGAGTTCAGGACAGAGTACTATCTGGGGCGCATTGCACTTGAGACGCTGCGTAAGATGACCGATCCTGAGATCGATAAACTCATGGAGACCTTTAAAGGACAGGACCTATCATTCCTGCATGGCAGTTCCTTTGATCAGGCAATGCAGGTCGGTTTGTTCATGCTCAAGAAAAATCCCGCATCCCTTCTGTCCTACCGGGCACTACTTAGAAATAAGTAAAGGCATTGGTGGATCAAAATGAAATATTATTTTTACAAAAACCTATTTTTCAAAGTATACGCAGAGATAGAAGCCGGACGCGTCCGGATGAAGACCTCAGGTCTGGCAGCACCACTCCTTAAACCAATGGTTTCGGAGATGCTGGATATTTTTGATAATGTAAAGCCTTCCATGATCGAAGACGACAGATTGATCATTTCAACGTGGATGCCACCTGTACCAAGCACAGCATTCGACCGTCTTGTTGCAAGCCAGATACGTGCCATGCGCGGTAAAATGGTTCCTGAACAGGTCACGATATCGGTTACCGAAGAGTGCCCGAACAAATGTATCCACTGCGCATTGCCAGATACAAAAAACAAGGCGAAGCTTGCTCCTGCTGTGGTCAAGGATGTGATAGACCAATCTCTTGGTATGGGAACAACATTGATCATATTCGATGGGGGAGAGCCACTTGTCTATGATGGTCTGGAAGACCTTATCCGCTATGTTGATACGAACCGCGCAGCAACCATGATGTTCACCTCAGGGGTCGGACTTACTGCAGAACGCGCGATGAGCTTGAAAAATGCCGGCCTCTATGCTGTGAGTGTAAGCCTTGACAGTGCGAACGAAGAAGGGCATGATTTCATGAGAGGGCGCGCTGGTGTGTACAGGGATGCGATCTCAGCAATAAAGAACTGTCTGGATGCAGGGATGCTTGTGAACATCTATGTCGTGATCTCTCCAAGAAATGTCGATGAACTTGATGATTTTTATGCACTTGCACGGGAAATGGGAGTCCATGAACTCTCTTTTTATGAGATCGTTCCGACAGGTCGCTGGATCAACCATGAAACAGAGATATTTTCTCCCGAAGACTTTGAAAAACTGGACGATTTTGTAAAACGTGCAGATGAGACCGAAGGTCCGAGGGTTTTTTCAATTCCGCATGTTATGAAGACAACCGGATGCTTTGCAGGCAGGAAATGGCTGCATGTTACCCCCGAAGGTGATGTTCTTCCATGTGCCTGCATACCGATCCCATTCGGGAATGTTCACAAGGATACACTGAAAAAGGTATGGAAAACGATCCGGAAAGATCCTGTCTACAACGCGGATTCCTGTCTGATGCGAAACATGGAATTTCGGCAGTCACATCTCGGGAATGTTAAAAAATAAAAAAAACTATTGGGTGATGTTGATCACCCATTATAAATTAGTGTATTATCACTTTATCAGAGCAAACCAGATCTCTGGAGGACCATGAGGTTTTCGGTGGTAAGTTTTTCACCGGATTTGAATTTCTCGTAAATATCCACCGCATCTTTTCTTGCATCCGCTTTTGCATTTTCTTTCTTGCTTTCCGTTTCTTTCTTCTTTAATTTACGGATCTCTTTGTTGATGTCCCGAATCTCTTTTTGAGCGGCTATGAATTTTTTGTGATATTCATCAGCTGTTTCCTGGACCCTTACAAATTCCTTATGTGATGCATCGGACTCTGCACGTATTCTGTCAGCTTCCTTGAAAGTCGTGATCATGTCATTATGACTTTCCTGTGCTTTTTGTGCATATTCAGAAAGGATTGTATGATATTCAGAAGCTTTGTCCCGAATGGTTTGTGCTTCCGATAATAGGTTCTTAAGTTCGGTGTCGCCTTCAAGCTGCTCCTTTTTAG
>JAFGQV010000009.1 GCA_016935475.1 Methanosarcinaceae archaeon | reverse complement strand
TTAATTGCCTCGGGTCGGATACGTATATTCTCCTCAGGAAGATATCCTTTAAGATACTGGTTGATCCCGATACGCACACCCTTTGGATAGGTCACCACACCGTAACCCCCGGGTTGACCATACGCCACGTGTACCACATCTGCCAGCATATCAAGGATCGCAAGGTCGTGTTCCACAACAAGGACCGCCTTTTCACTGGCAATTTCCTGAATGAGATGTGCAGAATTGATACGCTGGTAGATATCAAGGTAAGGGCTGATCTCGTCAAAGATATAGAAATTCGCGTCCTTTGCCGCACAGGCTGCAATAGCAACCCTTTGAAGTTCCCCGCCACTGAGCTCATCGATGTTACGGTCGATTATATGGGTTAGCTCAAGCTGTTCCATCAGTTCGTCCAGTACACCCCGCTCATCGGTCTTTTCCAGAAGGTCGCGGGTCTTGCCCTTGAATGCCTTTGGGATCATGTCAATATATTGTGGCTTTTGTGACACCTTCATCTTGCCGTCAACAACATCCCTGAAATAATCGTACAGGGCAGTGCCGCTATAATATTCAAGCACAGCCTCCCAGTTCCCTTTTTCCTCCCCAAAGTTCGGAACCAGCGTTCCGGAAAGTATCTGCACAGCAGTGCTCTTGCCGATCCCGTTCGGACCAAGTATACCTGTGACCCTTCCAACCTGGGGAGTAGGGAGCCCGAACAGTGCAAAACCGTTGGTCCCGTATCTATGTGTTGGCTCCTTCAAAGACTCCGGAAGACCTATGATCATGATAGCATCGAATGGACACTTTTTGACACATATACCGCAACCAACGCACAGCTCTTCGGAGATCACCGCTTTTCCGTCATCTCCAAAAACGATGGTCTCATCGCCTGTGCGGACCCGTGGGCAGTACTTTTCGCACTCATGGCTGCATCGTCTTGGCTGGCACCGATCCTTGTTCAATATCGCTATTCTCATTTTGGATCCCTGTAAAAGCACAATTATGTGATTAAGAATGTATTAAAATAAAACAAAGCAACAATGGATCAGTTCAATAGAAATGTCCATGTCACAAGACAGAAGTCTATAACAAGGAACTCAACATAGAACCAGTCCTTGAACCCAAACTCCTTGGTGTTGATCTTGAAAGACGGATAGATCAACCTCTGTGCATAATATGATAGTGCACCAATGATCGTTAGAACTGCAAACCACACATTATCTTCGGCTGTCCCGAACTGGCTAACAGCAATAAAACCCGCGATAATCCCGATAAAAGAAGCAACGACAGTTTTTATGATACCCTGTGTATATGCTAATTTACGCTCTTCTGGCGTTTTTTCTTTTTTAGGGATGGGGGTCGTCTTAACCTCAGCACTTTCTGCCATCTTTTTTTCTTGTTTCATACTGGCTTTTTTGGCTGGCTTTTTCAATTGATGTAGTCTCCTGAAATGGATTTAATGATTTAGGTAGTAAACCGTTGAAACTGATATAGTAAACCTTTACGCTCGTTCCGCAATAAATACAATATACCTAAATAAACTCATTGCTCAAAACATTGTTGATTCTATCGATCGAAACTGATTCAATGCCAATGGAATTCAAATGTGCGGCAAACCTCTCAGGTCTGTGTCCGCTTGGATGGTAGACGATAGTAATTTGCGGGCTGACAGCCATAACCATGTCCAAAAGCCCCTGTGCATCCAGGTGATCGCTTATATGTATGGTGGGATAGCGGTAGTCAGACCTGCCTGTGAGCACATACTTTGTGATATCTGACGGAAGTTTGCCAAGGTCCCATGGAGGCACCACACAGACACGCTCCCCACTGGATTCCCCCAGCCCCACAAGTCCACCGCTGTCCTCGATCAGTTCCTGCGTCAGTTCAAGGGATTTACTTTCCATCTCGATCGTACCACTGTATCCGAAATCCCTGAGAAGCCCGACCGTGCGCTGTGCCTTGCCGAACGCATAGGCACCAAAAGCAACGCTGCCGCCTCCGTTAAGAGCATTCCTGAAACCAGTTGTATCGTCTTCAAAATAACAGGTGAGATCAGAAGGATCTCCATAATTGGCCTCGGTTATCAGGACATCACATTCCGGAAGCTCTGATGCATCCTTTACATCGCCGGTCACCAGAATACGTGTTCCCACATCGTTTTCCCAGAAAAATGCGATCGAGCCTGCAGTATGACCTGTCGGGTAGGTCTTAACCGTTACCCCATTAACATTGATCGATTCGTTCACTTTTACGGTCGATCCTTTGTATTTTTTGCCATGCCGGATCTCGAGCGCAACTGCCGTCTTATCAGAGCAGATGGAACGTTCGGACAGCATCGCAGACTTTCCGTGATGATCGGAATGCGCGTGCGTTATCAGGTATGCATCAGGCTGTGGGTATTTTTGTGGGGTCCGGGTCGTATCAACCGAGAATACACGTATGCTGCCATCTTCCGGGGATCTGAACTTTACTGAGAAATGGGGTTTGAAGGTACCCCGGACGTTTTTCTGGCGAAATGCCATAACGCCCAGTTCAATTAACCGTTTTGATATCAAAGTTCCTCTGGAGAATGGGGTTGATCTCAAGGTATTTACATGTTTTCGACTTTTCTATAAGGTCTAAAAATATGCACTTACAGGAGTTTGTTCAATTCATCGCTAAGAACGTCTGCCCGGGTGACACCCGTAAAACGCCTTACCTCAACACCATCTTTCTCAATGACAAGTGTAGGAACCACCATAATATCATACTTTGCAGCCATTTCGTTGTTCTGGTCAACATCGATCTCCTTGAAATCCACTTTGTCACCAAACGATTCTTCAAGTTTTTTTATGATCGGTTGCTGCATTCTGCACGGTCCGCACCAGGTAGCGCTAAAATCCAATAAAACAGGTTTACTCATTTTGATCACCTTAAGCTTTTCTTGTTGTATATGATCTGTAAAATTATGTAATCCAATTAAATCCGACCGAAGTAAGGATTTTCTTGTTCGATATGATTACTTATCATCGAGTTCAATATTAATCAATCTTTAGTAATGATAATGCTGTCTAACAACTGGTAACAATAAACTCCAGCTTTAATAGTTTTTCTGAAATGCCCTTTGTATAAACATTATAGACATTAGAGAACATAGTATTTCCAATTATAGTCAAGAACATAAGATTTGAAACTAATATCTCAACACCCTGCATTTCAGACAATTATAATTTAACCACAGAGGACACG
>JAFGQV010000008.1 GCA_016935475.1 Methanosarcinaceae archaeon | reverse complement strand
CGTGTCCTCTGTGGTTAAATTATAATTGTCTGAAATGCAGGGTGTTGAGATATTAGTTTCAAATCTTATGTTCTTGACTATAATTGGTATTGTTAAGATCGATAAGCGATCACGAGTGTACTAACATTGATGCCATATTAATAAAGTCACCCGAACGCAGATGCGCTACACGATGGACTTGAGATTACGCACTCACCAACTTCCCGCCGTCTGTCTGTGATTATAACCATTTGTAACCTTTTTCCCTTGGTATAATCTCAGTAATCCAGATGGTATTGTTTTCAATTGAATATATGGCTCTGTAATTGCCAATCCTTAACCTGTATAGGTCATGTCTGCCTTTTGTACCCTTTAATTTTTTTATATCCGATCTGGACTTGCTATTATAAGGGTCATTTTCAAGTGTTCTAAGACCGGATTTTATTCTATTTGCAGTATCTGTATCCAGTTTTTTAAGAAACTTACCTACATCCGGATGTAGTTTGATGACGAAGGTCATTAAGCCTCATCAAGACCAATGAATTTCTCTTTTTCATCCAGACGTTTGTACTGGCGCTCCATGAATTGCTCATACTCAAATGCATCCATTAAACGTGTTAAGATGGTGGTATACGTTTCTCCCTTCTTTCCATAGCTTTTTAATCGATTTCTTACTGTTTTTGTTGTGGGAATTGTGGTAGTTTCACTCATTATAATCACCTATTAGAACTATTAATGTTATAATTATTTATAAGTAATTATTAGTGGTTATAAGTGGTTCTGTTGCAAAAGCGGGAGTTTTCAAGTAGTAGTCACTTCCGCATTTGAGATTACGCCCCCACCAGCTCCCAAACCACCGCTTCCATCAATTTCCCGCCGTCGGTCTGTGATTGCTTCAGTTTCGCTTCCAGTTCGTCGCAGAGTGTATATCTCTCCGTGGGAATGCACCCTGAAGATCGTTATTCCCAACTCCTGATTTTGATCAAAATTCCCACATGGTAATCTATATCTTTAATAGAAGTATAGTTCTTAGTATACCACGGGAGAGGGCAACTTTGGGAAATCGGACCAGAGCAAGAGCTTATAGCAGAATGTCTGGACACCCATTTACAATATAGAACTATATACCAAGATATATCGATATATAGAATATAGTAAGAATATTTATATTGATTATGTCCAATGGGTTCCCTAACGGATTATAAATAGGTGGAATATGAAAAAAAATATAATTACATCAAAGAAATTGCCTGCCAATCTGGCGACATACATGACCTTGTTCCTCATAATAGGGGCTGCATCCATTGGAATTGGCTGTGTGGATAAAGAGACACAGGCTGTTTCCGAAAGTATCCTTGTCAAAGGATCAGATACGGTCCTGCCACTTGCACAGGCAGAATCTGAGACCTTTATGATGGCAAACACCGATAAAAGCGTAACCGTAATCGGTGGTGGCTCGGGTGTCGGAATTGCTGCACTCATTGACGGTGAGGTCGATATTGCAATGGCTTCCAGGGAGATGAAACCCTCTGAGATCGAAAATGCACGATCCAATGGCATTGACCCGGTAGAACACACCGTTTGCTGGGATGGGATCGCGGTTGCAGTGAACCCTGAAAATACGGTTTCCACACTCACGCTTTCCCAGGTACGGGGCATCTACAACGGCAGTATCACCAACTGGGAAGAAGTTGGAGGCACAGACCTGAAGATCGTAGCAATATCCAGAGACAGCAGTTCAGGTACCTATGAATATTTCAAAGAGAATGTGCTCGAAGGTGAGGAATACCGTCCGGACGCACTCATACAGTCCGCAACAGGTGCCATCGTACTGGAAGTATCCCAGAACAAGAACGCAGTTGGATACATTGGAATTGCGTACCTGGATGAAAGTGTAAAAGCGATCAGCCTGAATAGTGACGGCACGTATGTGTTACCGTCTGCGGAAACCGTAAAAACCGGAGCATATCCCCTCGCCCGTCCCTTATATTTCTACACGAACGGGGAGCCAACAGGTCTGGCAAAAACATTCCTTGACTACGTGCTTGGTCCGGATGGTCAGGGAATAGTATCTGAAATTGGATATATACCTGTATAAACAGGTGGGGAAAATACAGGCATGCGGATGGATGGCAAATTTAAGGAACATGCGATCGAAACTGTACTACTATCTACAAGTGCAGTAACGGTTGTAATTCTTTTTCTGATATGTATCTTCCTGTTTGGAGAGGGTGCAGCACTTTTTAATGAAATATCTTTTTTTGATTTCCTATCCGGGAAATTCTGGTATCCGACATCAGAACCTCCACAATTCGGACTCTTGCCGTTATTCCTTGGCACACTTATAGTAACTGTGGGTGCGATCTGTATCTCTGTACCCCTTGGCGTTGCATCTGCCATATTTATCTCGGAAATAGCGAGTGCAAAGGTTGCAGGGATGCTAAAGCCATTCATTGAGATACTTGCTGGCGTGCCATCTGTTGTATATGGTTTCTTCGGGCTTGTTGTGATCATCCCCAACCTCCAGAAGTTGCTGAACCTGCCCACGGGACAGACCGCCTTAGCAGGTTCCATCATGCTGGGAATAATGGCACTCCCCACAATCATATCTATATCCGAAGATGCAATAAGTGCCGTACCTTCATTCATAAAAGAAGGTTCCCTCGCCCTTGGTGCAACCAGATGGCAGACCATCCACAGGGTTACCGTGCCAGCGGCACTGTCCGGCATATCTGCTGCGGTCATGCTGGGGATCGGGCGCGCCATCGGGGAAACCATGACCGTCATGATGGTAACCGGCAACACAGCAATTATTCCTGGATTTCCCGACGGTTTCCTGGCGCCCGTTCGGACCATGACCGCCACGATCGCACTTGAGATGGGCGAGGTCCCGCAGGGAAGCGACCACTACCATGCCCTCTTTGTCATAGGTGCCATGCTCTTTGTAATTACACTGCTGATCAACCTGATCGCAGAATCCATTAAAAGAAGATACATGTTCAAGGTGGGATCCTGATGTGGCTGAAACCCACAACAACAGAAAAAATAGCATTTGCATTCCTGACCATTGCAATAACCACAGTTGTAGCTTTTGTCTTCCTGATCCTCTATTACATCACAGCCAACGGGATCGGTGCAATAAGCATCGATTTTTTGACAAACGTTCCTCTTAAACGTATGACCGAAGGCGGGATATATCCTGCGATAATCGGTACGCTGCTCCTGATAACAGGTTCCATGGTCGTAGCCCTGCCGCTCGGGATACTTGCAGCAATATATTTGAACGAATATGCCAGGGAGGGAAAGCTCACATGGACGATACAGATGGCGATAAGCAATCTTGCAGGTACGCCATCTGTGGTGTTCGGCCTGTTCGGGCTGGCGTTGTTCGTCAAATACATGGGTTTTGGACCTTCCATACTCTCTGCATCCCTGACACTCGCACTTCTTGTGCTACCCATAATCATCCGCGCCAGTGAAGAAGCACTTGCAACGGTTCCGAAGGGATTTCGTGAAGCTTCCCTTGCACTGGGGGTCACCAAATGGCAGACCATCCGCAAGGTCGTGCTGCCCATCGCATTACCGGGAATTGTGACAGGAGCGATCATAAGTGTGGGTCGCGTGGCAGGGGAGACCGCACCGATCTTACTCACAGGTGCAGCATTCTTTTTGCCAAGACTGCCGGATTCTGTATCTGACCAGTTCATGGCACTTCCGTATCACCTGTTCGTACTTGCCACATCGGGTACGAACATTGCCAAAACACGCCCGATCCAGTACGGAACAGCTCTTGTGTTGCTCCTGATCGTACTGGGATTAAATCTTATTGCTGTTGCAATACGGCGGCATTATAGAAAGAAAATGAAATGGTAGATCTGATCTGAGGTACATTTAATGACAGTAAAATTTGAAGAAGGGATCGAAACCGAGATCGAAGTGAGGGACCTCAACCTGTGGTACTCTGATAACCATGCTCTGAAAAATATCTCCATTGAAATACCGGAAAAATGCATTACTGCCTTCATAGGACCTTCAGGCTGCGGCAAATCAACGTTTATCAGGTGTCTTAACCGTATGAATGACCTGATCACGAACTGCCGGACCGAAGGGAAGGTACTGGTCAAGGGAGAAAACATTTATGAAAAGGAAGTGGATGTTGTCAACTTAAGAAAACGCGTTGGAATGGTATTCCAGAAGCCAAACCCATTCCCCATGTCGATCTATGAGAACATCGCATACGGACCCCGGATCCATGGTGAGAGAAATAAGAAAAAACTTGATCAGATCGTTGAGGAGACACTGCGTTCTGCTGCCCTATGGGATGAGGTATCAGACAGGCTCAATTCACCAGCACTGGACCTTAGTGGAGGGCAGCAGCAGAGACTATGTATTGCACGGACGCTTGCTGTAAAACCGGAAATCATACTGCTGGATGAGCCGTGCAGTGCACTTGACCCGATCTCGACCAGTAAGATCGAGGACCTCATGATGAAACTGAAAAATAATTATACTATTGTTATTGTAACTCATAATATGCAGCAGGCAGCACGGGTGTCAGATTATACGGCATATTTCCTGTTAGGGGAATTGATCGAGTTTGGCACTGCAAGGCAGATATTTGAGATGCCGCGCGAAAAGAGCACAGAAGATTACATAACCGGAAGGTTTGGGTGATTGAGTGGTCAGGGATAGATATAACAGGGAATTAGCTTCACTGAAGCAAAAGGTACTGAATATGGGGGAGATATCCCAAAGAACGATTATCGATTCTGTGGAAGCACTGAGAACTCTCGATGTTGAACTTGCAAGGGAGGTTATGGAAAGGGACCCGGTGATCGATAGTTATGAAATGCAGATCGAGAAGTGTGCTACACGCCTGCTTGCCCTCCAGCAGCCTCTTGCAAGGGACCTGAGGTTGATCACATCATCGATTAAGATCGCAATCGATCTTGAACGGATGAGCGATCTTGCAGCCAATATTGCAGAAATTACAGAGAGAATAGAAGGCGGGCATGTAAAACCATTGGTCGACATACCAAAAATGGCAGAGATTGCGGAAGATATGGTCAAAAATGCTATCAAAGCGTTTGATACATCTGATGTGGAACTTGCAAAGGCAGCTGCAGCAGAGGATGATCAGGTTGATAAATTGTTTTCTGATGTCTGGCTCGAGCTGATAGGCATGATGATCGAAGACCCGGTTATAATCACAAATGCATCACATCTGCTGTTTGTCCTGCGCTATCTTGAACGCATAGGGGACCATGCCAGCAACATCTGTGAAAGCGTGGTATATATGGTAAGCGGCGAGAGGGTGGACCTGAATTAGAGGTGGTTAATTCAGGCAGTGAAAAAGTTGCATCGAACAAATGGAGTATATCCCCAAGGATGGTGCAAAGATAGCTGGAGAAAACCACATTAGAAATGTTTTAGCAACCCATTACCCGGATGGAAAACATCTGCTAATGATATTGCAAAATAGTTTTACTTTCATTCATACAAATGATAATCATTAATCTGCCAGATTAATGCTAAGCAGACTGATGAATATCAGTCATCCAAATTAATGTATGGGGTGAGTGTTATAGGATTTTGAGTTATGGGGTTCAGCACGACGTGAACAGAGGCGACTGAACCCCATGCACTGCCCGAAGGCAAAGGTAGGTTGGTCTTGAAGTTACTTAAGGCTTGTCTGGCTTTGCCTCCGGGAAATGAATAGGAGGTTAAATGAAATGAAACCAAAGATAAGATTTGGAATGGGTGCACTGCTTGCGGCAATGTTGCTGGTGAGCATGGCGCTTGTACCAATGGTGAGTGCAAAGGAAATGCAGGACGTATCGGTCGAATCAGAGGAGAAGCAAATTGAGATAGTAAATCAACTATGGGGGCAAAAGATCACAATAGGTGAATATATGGAAAAAGTTCACCCAAATATTTTGAAAAAAATGCCACAAGAAACATTAGAATATTACTATGCAACCGAAATGGTTTGGCCGGATTTGTCCGAGCAAGGAAGTCATTCATGCGAGTCAACAGCATTTTTTGATCCTTCCTCTAATTCTCAAGACTCACTCTCTATTCTCGACTTTATGATATGGAGTTACGACTCAGAGATGGACGTGACAGGATCTAATATAGATTTTAGTTCTTGGTCCAAAATTCTTTACCCCCCATATTCAAGGGTACCTTCCATGACTGTTTTTTCTTATTTATGGTATGATGATGGAAACAGTCAAACTATTGTAGAGGTGGCGTATGAACATGAAACTAACGTTTATAAATTAGAAGCTAGTGATTCATATTCTGCGGACTCAGCAGGCAATTACCGTGCAGCAGGTTCTCACTATATCGTATTCCCCCCTGGTTATAACCCACCTGAATGGTATGGCACCAGTAGTACGAATTGGGTGTATATATCACCTTAAATTATATTTCTTTGTTGAATATATGAGGTCGAGAATTATTTTATCTAGGATAGCATTTAACTGGATATCACACTCACCTCATCAATTTTTAATTATGTGACCAAATTCGAGTTTGGTAGCAAAGGAGATTATTGTGTACTAAAACCAATCTTTATGACAGCCCCAATTTTGACAAACTAATATACAAATCATTTGGTGTATATAATGATGGAAATACAACCTATCTATAAAGTCGGCAGTTAAAACATAAAAATATCTTCAGTGGTAATCTCTAGAGGGATTTTATTCCTTAATTGTTTGTTTTTGAGTGAATTCGAATAATATCCACACATCTAGTATATATTTTTCGTTTTATCCAATATTTATATAGTAATGTGAACATTTAAATGAAATATAGAAAACAATGATTTTTTTATTAATGAATAATGCTTATACAAAAAGAATAACGGACTAATTAGTTCAATTTGATGGGAGGATGAAGTATGGTAAAAATCAAAATGTTACTTGTGCTGCTTCTGGTAAGTTCGCCACTTTTTGTGGCAGGATGTGTTGATGAGGAACTTACTGCCGAGCAGATCGCAGAGAAAATGAAGCAGAAAGAAGCCAGTATTGAGGATTACTCCTATACGATGCACATGACAATATTGTTTGAAGGGCAGGAACAGGTAATGGAAGCCGATGTAATGTACAAAAAACCGAACAAGTGCAAAACAGTTCAGATACTACCGACTGAAACGGCAGGTGGCATTTCGGTTTTTGATGGAGAGACCATGTGGATATACGATCCAAACCAGAACACAGTTATGACCATGGATATGCCTGAAATAGCCGGACAAGACGAGATGGATTACCAAAAGCTTATTAACACAATTTTAGACGAGAGCGATTTTTCAGTCATAGGTTTTGAGGAGTTCGAAGGCAGGACTGCTTATATAATAGAGATGAAATCAAAAGATGATACGGAACTAGGCTTGTTCGGAAATATAGAAGTGTGGATCGATAAGGAAACATGGATGCCGCTTAAAATGGAAATGAAAGATGGCGACGGGAATCCGATTTATTCTGCAGAGTATCGTAACTTCCAGATTAACACTGGCATACCGGATGAGGAATTCAAGTTTGAAATACCGGAAGGAGCAGAAATACGAACCATGGATGAGTTTGTGCTGCCAGAAAGGACAACACTTAAAGATGTACAGGAAAAAACCGCATTCGATATTCTGGTGCCTTCCAATCTTCCAGAAGGGTATGAATTCAAAGGCGCTATGGTAATTGAAAATGATGTTAGTGAAATTGTATCTATGAGTTACAAGAATGATGATATCTTTTTTGAAATAACCGAGGTTGTTTGTGAGAGTGAACCACAGGGATCACCGCTAATTGACAGTGCCGAAAGTGTCAGCATTAACGGTATTGATGGAAAAGTTATCTCTCTGTCTGGCGATGGTAACATGCTTCAGTGGAATCTTGACAATATTCAAATAACAATTGTAGGTTCACTAGACAAAGAAGAGTTGATACTGATCGCAGAATCCGTACAGTGATTCAGGTGTATGGGAATGAATCCAAAGTTTGTAAGGAGATTCAACAAATTAGTGCCTTCATCCATCTATGCCTAAAAAGGTTTTGCGGGTTTGATAGGATGGACGGAGATGGTATTGATTGTGCAAACAATCTCAAATCCTGACGATGGTTGGATTTATAGCAGTATTGACAATGATGGCGTTAATTGTCCCTACTAGTTAACCTTTATTGGGAATTACAGTTGCATTAATATCATTCGCCATTTTGCTGCTAGTATATCTGATGGATTCAAAAAGAAGAGAGAGTTAAGCGCCTTGAAATTTTGGGAGGCATGACACATTGTTGGATTCGGAAGGATGAATAAATAAATTTGTTTTAAATTTAATTTGGAGCATCTGGTTATAAAATGTATACAGTTAAAAATCAAACAGCGAACTCTGGGATTTCTGATTTGGTGCAGCTTCTGTACCATTATCAGAATTGTTTTTCACGTGCCTTTTTGCGATTCTCTTGCCGGCAGGTACGAAATCAAACAGACCTTTCTGTTTTGAATCATAGTCAAGGGTCGCCATGTCAACCCCGAATGCAGCAAGTATCCTTTCCACTGGAGGTAACATCTGTTTCTTGATGTAATAATCCACATCCAGCGGAATATTATGCTCCCGCACATAACCAGGATCCTCAGCCCTCTCCACGAACAGACCCTTGCCAGCGATTATGACAAAGGGTATCCTTTCCCCGATGGATGGAGCCACGCCGGTCCGCGCTTCTATTTTCTCGACAACGGTCAGGTGCGGCTGTTTGCTTTTATAGCTCCTCTTTCCCTTGGAGAACATGCGGGTCAGTGTCAGGTCATCGATGATCTGTGAATCCTTCCTGGCATCAATATTCCTCACCCTGTCCACAATACTTCTAACATACTCCACCGCAATGTCAACCTTGCCTTCCTTTAACACCAGTTCAAGGACTTTGTTCAATGTCTTTGACGTGAGTTCACACCAGTCCCTACGCACGGTTTCCATGCCTTTGACCTTTATCTTGTCGCTCCACCCCTCGCCAGCGCGCTCGAAAACCCAGATAGCATATCGTTTCTTTGCGATGAACAGGGCACGCTTTGCAATGGATTCGAATTCAAGTTCCATGGGGTCAGGAAGAGAATCGGACACAATGCCTGCGATCTTGTTCCCGACAAGTTCGGCATCTTCAAGGGATATCTCACGGTCTGAGCTGCACTTGACAAAAACACTATCTGTGTCCCCATAAACAACCGAGAGAGTGATGATATTATCCGACGGCTCAGGCGATGCGATCTCATCAGTAAGATATGCATTACCATTTCTAAGGACGATCCTGTGAATGGTATCATTTACCAGAGTGCGGGTGTTCAGGATGTTTGCCCTGCCATAACTGGTTACTGCGTTTGCAAGCTGTAAGCTGTAGAGTCTGGCACGGGTGTATCCTGAATAACCATAAAAACTGTTGAGCAATATCTTAAGTGCATACTGGGTTGCATCCAGTACCCGGATCTCCTCCTCACTGGCTGCATCTTTCATCCGTTTTTTTGTCTCGGTCCTGCGGTTTAAGAGGTCTTCCAGAATGGACGGTACAATTCCCTTTGAAACACTGGCGCTCACAAATTCCCCACCGGAAGGCGGCTTTACCGTCTCACCATCCGGGCGGTCACGCTCTACAACGGATGTGTAACAGAGATTGTGTGCCATCATTATGGTTGGGTATAGCGATTTATAATCAAGGATAACAACATTTTCCAGCAGTCCTTTCCACGGATCCAGCACTTCCCCACCTTTGAGTTCCTCACTCTGCTTGTGCCTGAAAGATGCGATACTGTCATCCGGTCTGGGGGGAATTACGCGATCACGTTTGCCGAATTCACGAAGCATGAGGTTCTCAACCATGGAACTCTGTCCTCCGCTTATGGTATCCTGAAGCAGTGTACCGCTTACCTGTGCCAGTGCCACATACTTATCAAGCAACTGCAATTTCAGGACCAGCTCAAGGGCAAGTTCCGAATCGCGGCGTGAATAATCGATAAACTTTTTGATCTTCTCACCCGAATCCTCCCAGTATTCGCGCATCTCATGGAATGCAACATCCAGTTTTTCCCGACCCAGCAGTTCTTTAGCAACATTTCGCAGGGTGTACTGCTTGAGACTGAAACCCTGCCTGGCAAGGGGCAGTGCGTCTACGACCACCCGCCCGGGCATGGATACCATGGTACGGTTCCCGATCCTGCGGTAGCTCATTGACCTGCCGTCCCGCCCCACATTTGATCTTATGTTACTCCCTGAGGATTCGTTGAGAAACTTTACCCTGTCTGTTATATAGGGAATATCGAAATCGTTGATGTTGTAGCCGATGACCATGTCTGGATCGTATTTCTGGAATATCTCAAAAAAGCGGTTCAGCAGTTTTGCTTCATCCGTAAACATCTCAACATCAGGGTCCGCATCCTTAACCTCCTTCCCCACAAGAACCAATGTGCTGTGTTCCTCGTATGAAGGCTCGAATGCCAGGCTGACCATTATGATAGGAGATGTTTCGGCAGTAGGCATTGCGTTCTCAAGCGGCAGGCACTCGATATCAAACGCAAGGTACTTCAGGGGCGCACCGGATATTTTCTCAATTTCCCGTACACTGGACGCCGTTATCGTCCTGTCACAGGTTAGATTCTGGCTGCTGAAAGACCCGGCATCAGGAGCAGTTTCTGCGGATACCCAGCCCATCCCGTTGAACCCGCGGTCGATCAGGAACCGGTTCCGAAACAGGATATCTGTTTCATAGACCTCTTTGACACCCGGAAGGGCTGCGATATCGTCCCGTATTTCAGGAACGTTCTTCGGGTCAAGTGTAGTGACCTTGAGCATGGGTTTTTTCTGTTTCTGGTACCCAATAGGCTCAAATTTCTGTACGACCTCAACCGTTTTGACAGCCTCAAACCGCTCCTGTATTATTTTGCCTACGTCCTGAAGCTCACCTGAAACATTGACATAGAAATAGGGTTCAAACCCCGGTACAAAGCAACAGACGCTCTCGCCTTCTTCGTCCCGCCCGAAGAGACGGATGACCAGCTTCTCGTTTTCCCGGACATAGTCAGCGTCCAATATCTGGAAGTTCATGGGGCTATGTTACCTGTGGATGAACATATAGGTTTTGTTATGCCTACAGGAAGACATCCGGCGATTTCATGACTCACGGCATTTCCATGAAAAGACATATTACCAATAAAACACAAGATTTTGTTATAAATCAGGGGAGTGGCTTTAGAATGAAAAGATGGAATCTTGTTTTTACCTGTCTTCTGGTGCTGTCTGCCGTATCCGGATGTACGACTGTGCCAGATACAACAAACACGCCAGGAACCTCTGGCAATGAGACCGAAATTAAAGTGTATGAGGGTATAAAACTCACACCGATCTCTGAGCAGCGTAACAATGCCATAGCAGGCACACAATATATAGACAGGGACACCTACAGGCTGCGGATAACCGGATTGGTTGACACACCTGTAGAATTCACGTATGAGCAATTATTAACGTATCCGAATGTCTCCAAGATTGACAGGCTGAATTGTGTGGAAGGCTGGAGCTTCATTGCAAAATGGACGGGTGTGCCCGTAAAGACGCTCCTTGATGAAGCCGGGGTTAAAGAAAATGCCACGAACGTGATCTTCTACAGTTCGGATGGCTATTCCACATCCCTTGAACTGGATTACCTTCTGGAAAAGAACATCATCCTTGCATACAAGCTCAATGATATAACACTGCCTCCAGACAGGGGATTTCCACTTCAGCTTGTGGCTGAGGACAAGTACGGGTACAAATATGCCAAATGGGTGACAGATATTGAAATTACGGATGAGCCGTACAAGGGATACTGGGAGAGAGCAGGATACAGCAACAAAGCCGATGTGGGCGGTCCTGCCTTTGGGGATTGAAACTGGTTCTGGGTGACGATATGGAACTGGAACTTGCATTTTAGGAGCAGAAACCTGAGATCATCTGCGTTCCTTTTTAGCGGCTGCGATGCCTGCCAGATGTGCAGGAATTGCCCCGATGGCAGTGCAGGTCTCCAGCGAGATACCCGCTGATGTGATATCAAGATGATGTTTCGCCAGTGAAAAAAGGTCCTTTGGCAGTCCTTTCCTTCCAAGACCTATCAGGAGAAGGTAGGATCTGTTATGTAACATCCCATCCGCGATCGTATCAGGTGCAACTGCAACCTTTGGGTCGGGTTTAGATGTGGTTACGACCACCGAACCGAACTGGGGCTGGAATCCTTTCCTTGGCAGATCGAAGACGAAAAACTGACCGTTTTCATGCAGGAGCCGCAGGTACTTTCCGGATTCCCCGATCGTGGTCTTGTCCATGACGAAATCCACCAGTTCGTCAGGTGTCATCTTGAACGGGAAATCAAAAAGCGCAAGATTGAACCCGAAAGCGTGACAGATGGGGGCAGCCCTTGCGATGGCTCGGTAGTGGGCATCGATTATCTTGATCTTATCATACGTATTCACGATCCCGATGGTTAGCATATTACCCTCCTCGTCCCCTTTAGCGGCAGGCGCATGGCACTCTGTTTGCAGGTAGCAAACCTATCACATGATGCACAGTCTTCCCATATATCCCTTTTTTCCGGGTCCGGCATTTTGATGAATCCCGCCTTTTCAAAAAACCTGGGTGCAGTGGTCCGGACATAGAGGTTGTCCCATTCCTCCGGCATGTTCCCAACGATCGATTTGACCAGCAGGGAACCGATCTTCCTGCCCCGGTAGTTCTTATGTATAGCAATTGTGTGAAGTTCCGGATAAGGGCGATAGGTAAGGGCAGCGCACCCTACTGTTCTGCCATTGATATCTGCGACCATAAAATCCTCGATGGCAACCCCGTCAATGTGAAGGAAATAGGTGGAAAGCAGTCTGATAACATATTCCATGTCCCCGGTTGTAGCACTCCGTATGACGATGTTGCCAGTGTTCATAGTACCTCATCCATGCTTCCGCTTCTGAATCCTTCCATGTCCAGTGTTATGTAAGTGAAACCGAGCTTTTTAAGGTATGCCACGATCCGCTCACGTTCCTGTAATATCCTGTCAAACTCAGAAGGCATTATTTCAATGCGTGCAATGCTGCCATGATCACGCACCCGAAACTGGTTAAATCCCAGTGATGTGAGGTACTCTTCCGCGCTTTCGACCCGTTCGATCCCATCTTCTGTTATTGGCTGACCATACGGGAACCTTGTGGAAAGGCAGGTCATCGATGGTCTGTCCGCAACCGATAAGCCAAGAACGCGCGCGATCTCACGCACTTCTTCTTTTGTGACCCCGAATTCCACAAAAGGAGTAAAGACCCGATCGCCTGCTTCGCGTATTGCCTGCCAGCCCGGGCGGTATCCCTGAATCTCAGAAGCGTTGGTGCCTTCGAGTATCACGTTGAATCCTTCCCCGTCCGCAAATTCGGCGAGTGTGCGGATAAGTCCTTTTTTGCAGTAGTAACACCTTTGCGGCGTGTTTTCTGCAAAGCCCGGTTCACCCATTGCATCAAAGGGCACGGTCCTGTGAGGGATCCCAATCTCGCTGGCTGTGCGTATGGCATCTTTGAGTTCACGCCCCGGGAATGAGAGAAAGTCAGCGGTCACTGCCAGAGCGCGCCGACCCATTACCTCAAAGGCAAGTGCTGCGAGTACAGCACTGTCCACGCCTCCGGAAAATGCGACCACTGTACTTTCTTTCTTTGCGATTGCTTCTTTGATCTGTTCGATTTTGTTATGTGGCATTGTTCCGGAATTAGATATGACATCGGGGATGTTATATCTACCTGACAGCAGGATGCACATGTGAACCGGAACGAAATGTCGGGTACGCATCGTTAAATACTGGTTCGATACCTTTTTTCTGTAATACATCCTTTGCGCAAAATCTAAAACAGAGTAATGACATTATTAAAGAAAGATAAAGGACAGCGGTGAAATAAGATGGCATTATTTGGAACAAACGGGGTACGGGGAATTGCGAACGAATACATCACTCCTGAACTTGCGATCGATGTTGCAAAAAGTCTTGGCACTTTTATGGGTTCAAAGGGAACAATTGCAATAGGAAGAGATACAAGAATATCAGGAGATATGCTGAAATCCGCAGCGATCGCAGGTGCACTTTCAGCAGGACTTACAGTAATTGATGTCGGGATCGCACCGGTACCTGCGGTCCAGTACTATGTACGCGACCATACGGATGCAGGGATAATGATCACGGCATCCCACAACCCGCGGGAATATAACGGCATCAAATTAATAGCAGGGGACGGCAGCGAATTCTCCCGGGAAGGGGAGGACGAAGTGGAAAAGATATACCATTCCAGGGAGTTTGCTTCTTCAACATGGGACAGGACCGGAGACCTGCGGACAGACCACAGTGCGAACGAATACTATATTCGGGGTATAATCAATGCAGTGGATGCGGAAAGTATTCGCAAAAAACAGTTCACGGTGGTTATGGACACAGGCTGTGGCGCAGGTTCGGTCACCCTGCCTTTTTTGCTTCAAAGGCTCGGATGTAAGGTCATAACCATCAATGCACAGACCGACGGCACGTTCCCATGGAGAAATCCGGAACCGACACCGGACGTGCTGACAGAACTTGTGGACATTGTCCGCAGCAGTGGTGCGGATATGGGTGTCGCACAGGATGGTGATGCAGACCGTGCCGTGTTCGTTGATGAGAACGGCGAGTTCATTGGCGAGGAAGTGCTGCTTGCAATGATAGCGAAGTATATACTCTCCCGCAGGAAAGGAGTTATTGTAACGCCAGTAAGCACATCCCAGCGCATGGCGGATGTGGCAGCCGAGGCTGGAGTTGAACTTATCTGGACTGCGGTGGGTTCCATCAATGTTGCACGTAAGATGATGGAAACAGGCGCAGTGTTTGGAGGAGAGGGCAACGGAGGTCTGATCTTCCCACAACACCAGTACTGCCGTGACGGAGCCATGGCAAGTGCAGTGCTGCTGGAGATCATGGCAGGTGGTACTACCCTTTCATATCTCACAAAAACCGTGCCTGTGTACTTCAATTCCAAGACGAAGGTTCGCTGTGATGATCTTATTTCTACCATGGAATGCGTAAAGGCAAACGTTTCTCTGGAAAAGGATGTTAAGGTGGATACAACAGACGGCGTTAAGGTCTGGTACAACGACGGCTGGGTCCTGATCCGCCCATCGGGTACAGAGCCGATCGTCAGGATATTTGCAGAATCAAAGACAAAGAGCCGGGCTGAAGAGCTTATGTCTGGTGGTCTGAAGCTGGTTGAGAAGTGCAGGTAAGATATTTGCCCCCTTAATAGACAGGATTATGCCTTCCCTCTCGATTCGCCACAAATGATGCCGGTGGCGATCAGGTGGGCAACCCTTATGGGTTCAGGGACATTGCTTCTGGTAGCGGTCAGTTTTACGATCTTTCTCGCATCGTCCTTGTCGATCCCGGTCCACTGGATGTAAACCGGATTTGAATCATCCTTCGTAACAACTCTTACGATCCTTCCTGCCCGGTATATTATCCTCAGCCTCTCCTCTGGTTGTGAGAGGTGCTTGACCGCAGCCTCGATCTTTTCAAGATCCGGACATGCGCGCATCACCACAATAACCGGGATGCCTGTTTCATCGTTAAGGCGTACAATATCGATGGGGTTAAAGCCGCCGTATGTTATGCCATCGAGCATTATCACGCGTATCTGTCCGTAATGTTTGCTGGCTTTTACCATCTTAATAATAACATCCGTCCCATCCATACCATCCCGGGTGATCTCCGAGCGCATCACCCCGTCGAGCCAGTCGCCGCCACGGAAGAAGGCACCCACTATCATAATGGTGTCACTGATGAGTGCTGAATCGTCTATCCCGAGCACCCGTATTTCCTGTTTGATATGGAATCCGGACTTCATGTTAGACTTTCATGTATTATGCTGCGAAGGTAGTTAAATAAACAGTAATTTTCAATCGAATCCTGAACTTTGTCGGACCATAATTTCAAATAAAATAACCATCGTTATTATATTATGATAGTTATTGCCGATATCCTTGATGCCGCCCTTATTATCGGTTTTACAGCTGCATTCCTTTTTTCGGACATATTCCTGAAAAACCGCCTCAGACTCGAAATATCCCACATTGGTTCAGATCTTGCACTGGGTGCTCTTGTCACCCAGCTATCGGTAATGGTGCACCTGATAACAAGTGAGAACATTGCTACTGTTACCCTGATAGAGATCAATGTCCTGATAAGCTTTATACTTACTATTTTATGGGTGACCAGCGTCTGGTTGCCAACAACGAACAGACCAAAAGCCGTGGAAATATCCTATTTAATGGGCGCATATGCACTTGCCCTTTCTACCATGCACCTGCTTGGAATCCATGATCCCGGATTTATGACCATGATCCAGCTCTGTGCACTGGGGGTTGGTGCTGTCGGTTATCTATCAGCCGACTTCCTGCGAAAAGAAATAATCACACAGCGATTTGAAGACCTTTTTAAGGAAGCCACTTCCTACAACCTCATAGAAGCCTGCCGCAAGCATGCATCCGGACTATCTGCATCAGACCCCTTGCAACCGGTGGTAGACCTCATCAGAAGTGCGATCAGAAACCATGATTCAAAAACCACAATACTTGGAATACATGCTCTCACAGACCTTGGAATCAACCTCATATCAGGATCCAAAGCTACACCCATTGTGATAAAGCACCTGAACTCCCATCTATATCAAATAGGAATGCTTGCTGAGATGGAAAAGGATAGAGAAACGGTCATCGTAGTGATCGAAGCTATTGGAAAGATCGGGGACATGTCTTCAAAGTACGGCGATGAGATCTCTACAGTGGGAACCCTTGCGACCATGGACTCCCTGTTCACAATACTGAAAGATGATATGAAGGATGAAAATACAACATGCTGCCTGGCTGCCGGTGCCGGTAGGATCGCAGTGAACTCTGCAGGTTCAAAACAGGTAGATGCACTGGAAAAAGCAATCCACCTGATCAGGGAGATCGGCATTAATGCGATCCCAAACCACCACCACCTAACCACAGGGAAGGTAAGGGATGTACTGCTGGGCACTGCACGGGTATGTGTAAATACACTTCCGGCTGTGGAAAAACAGATAGTTCGAACACTTAGGGATATGGGGATCAAGGCATCACAGGAACGGGGAAATGGAGAAAAACCGCAATCACTCTGGCAGATCATATCAGCCCTGCGCGAACTGGGAGATATCCTTGAAGAAAAGTCCCTTAATGAAGTTACCTGGGCACTTCGGGACATAGGAGTTGTTGCGGCACGGAACCAGTATGATAACGAAGTCTCCAAAGTAATAGACAGTCTTGAAAATGTAGGAGAATCCGCATCAGAGAAAAGGTTCCATGGGTCTGCCTCCCAACCGGTGGCTGCCATATTGCAGATCAGTGAGGTATTGATCAAAGAAAACCTCAGAGTGTCAACCGGTCTGGCTGCTGCTTCCCTTGCCAGACTTTCAAAGATCGATGAATTGACTGTTGAGGTCAATGATGCAGTGTTTGATCTCAGCAAGTACAGGGACCTGGAACGCGATATGTATACTCTTTTTGAAGGAACTTACCGAAAAACAGCCGCAAAACTCGGTTGAGTGTTGGGTATATTTCGAAGAGTATATGTATTGTAATCGTATTTTACTTAGTGTTATACCTACTAAAAACTAGAGGATAAAGGGATTTTTATGGATATCAAAGGAGTAGAAATTGAAGATACATATGCAGAGGCCTTTCCAATCAAGGTGGCAAGGGTACTGATAACTGCCGCAAACAAGCATTGGGCAGAAGTGGCTGCACTGGAAGCGACTGGATTCGGTACATCAGTGATCATGTGTCCTGCTGAAGCCGGAATTGAGAAGTTCGTAACCGGTGATGAGACACCGGACGGCAGACCGGGTGTGTACATCCAGATATGCACTTTCGGCTACAAGGCACTGGAAGAGCAGTTACTTGAACGCATAGGACAGTGTGTCCTGACCGCCCCGACAACCGCTGTATTTAACGGTCTTCCTGATGCGGAAAAGCAGTTCGACACCGGATTTAAGCTAAAGTTCTTTGCAGACGGCACTGAATCCGAAACAGAAGTAGCAGGTCGCAAGGCATACAAGATCCCGATGATGGAAGGTGATTTCATTGTTGAGCATTCCCTTGGTGCTGTGGAGGGTGTTGCTGGCGGTAACTTCTTCATCTTTGCAGACTGCCAGTTGACAGGTCTTGCAGCTGCAGAAAACGCAGTAGCTGCAATCCAGGAGCTTGAAGGTTCCATCACACCATTCCCGGGCGGGATCGTTGCGAGCGGATCAAAGCCAGGTGCCAACAAGTACAAGTTCTTAAAGGCAACAGCCAACGAGAAATTCTGCCCGTCCATCAAGGACAAAGTGGAAGGTACCGAAATTCCAGCTGACGTCAACGTAGTATACGAACTTGTGATCAACGGCACAAGTGTAGACGCTGTCGGAAAAGCAATCGCAGCAGGTATAAAGGCTGCTGTGGCAACCCACGGTGTGAAGAAGATCACTGCCGGAAACTACGGCGGAAACCTCGGACCACACAAATTCAACCTTCACGACCTTCTCTAAGGTCGTTCTTTTTTCTTTTTATTTTTTGATTCTTCAAGATCCTTCAGGGATATCTGTTGAAGTTCATAGGGGTCATCGACACTCTTGTGGACAAAAAGCCCGCACCAGCAACGTTTCATGGCATCATAGTGCTCCCTGTGGAAAGGTATGCACGGGCATACCAGCTTCATATCATGATCTCGCTCACCAGTCAGTCCCTGACATGGACAGAAGGGATTACCTTTCTCCTTTTCCAGTTGCACTTCCTGCTCAAGCAGGAAATCCACTATTTCCTCATCCGGGCTGAACTTGTAGCCCAGTGGATCAACAACCCTCTGGTACATGACCTTCAATTGCTCTTTACGCTTCCCGGTATCCATTTTCTCCCCGTCACAAACCCAGTAACTGCGCATATTTGTTCAGGTTGTAGCCAACAACCACATCATCGCCTATTTTGACAAATGGAAAAGACATTTGTTCACCATGGGACAGACAATCTTCCCTTATGGCCTGCTGAGTCTCCCTGTCTGCTTTATCATAATCAATATATTCAAAGGGAATGTCATGCTCCCTGAAGAACTTCTTGGCTCTCATACACCATGGACAGGTGCTGAGGGTATACATTACTACTTTCTTCATTGAACCGCACCATATATTTTGACAAAAACCCTGCCATCAGAAACCTTAGTACCAAATACGGGAATTTTTATCTCCCTTGCAGAAAGGAACTCACCATCCCTTATATCGAACTGCCAGTCATGACACGGGCATTTTATCACATGCCCATCCAGTATCCCTCTTGAAAGTGGACACCCCATATGCGGACACTTGTTGGATATCGCATAAAATACCCCTTCCTGCCTGATCAGCAGTATTTTATTGCCTTCCAGGCTCAATGGCATTTTCCCGCCATCAATCAGTTCATTTTCACCTATCGCATAGAACCACGAACTCAAAGCATTCCCCCGTCTTAAGCGATATCTGATCAGATCAGGGCAAGCATTTCCCCACTTCTACCCCGTTATCGTAAACTTCGAGGACCTCTTCCCTGCCCCAATATTTACCGAACATGATATCGTATTTCCATCCATGGCAAGCACACTTCAATGTATATTCATTGCTAAAGGTACCCCTAGAAAGTCTTCAATCCGTATGTATATGACCCCACTTGATTAAAGAGGGATTCAAAAAGATAAATAGTTGTCGTGAAACCAAATTATTCTATCAGAGACTGCCAGATCAGTTCATATTATCTTCTACTCTGATCTGGTGACCATTTTTCCTCAAATGTGATTGCAGACGAACTTAGAAAAAGTCGGAATCGCGTCTTACAACCCGATAGTGTGGAATCCTGCACTGATCACATCCCGTGGGTCAATGCCTGCGACCTGTATCATCACATACACCCCGAGGAAAGTGCCGATCATACTGCCGATGTTTGCAAGAGCTGCAACCAGTATGACCCTGAAAAGGTTGTTCTCAAGCATACTTCCTGTGGTCTCGACCTCCATCAGCTTTTTGAAATCATCGGTTGTGGGGTTTCTCTGCTTTGCCTCCACCAGACCCGCAAACCAGCCAGCTGCCATCATGGGGTTCAGGGACGTGAGCCATGCCACCATAAAAGCAGTGATGACCGAGTATGGGTGCCCCCGTGCAATTATTGCACCGGCTGCACTTAAGGTCCCGTTGATGATAAACCACCATCCGAATGCCAGCAGCAGAAGTTTCAGGGGAGTGCCGGACAGTATCAACAATGCAAACGTTGCAATAGCAATACCCACGATCCCAATCCCGATAAGTTTCATCATGCTAAACCGTTTCTTTGGAACATCCATGAGCGTTCCAAGTGGCGGGATGGTCTCCGGGTGCTTCAGGTAATTCTCAATTCCGGACCTGTGCCCAGCCCCTACAACGGCAACTATCTTTTTGCCCCCCCCCGACGCAGCCCTGACAAGGTTGCCTGCAATATAGGCATCCCGCTCATCTATCAGAACAGTTGCTGCTGTGGGTGCAATGCCCCTGAGTTCCTCGATGAGCATGGTCACCATATCCTGATCTGTAATATTGTCGATGTCAATGTCCTTTCCATCACCGAACCCGAGCGCTGCACCAATAAGCGCACCGACCATACGTATCTTTTCGAAGAATCCCATCTTGCTCCAGAAACGCTGGAGTGTCACCTGGATATCGCGGTCAATTAAAGCTACTTTTGCACCGCTCGCTTCGGCTGCATCAATGGCATTGATCATTTCGGCACCAGGCTGGACCCCCATCTCATCACCGATCTTTTTCTGGATGTATGCAAGCAACCAGTGGACCAAAAAGAAATAGACCTTACCTTCGCTCAGGAGTTCTTTTATGGGTATCTGGGATACCTGCGCTTTACCCTTGAGTGCATCATATCTGCCCCTGCACAGCTCAACTGCCACAATATCCGGATGCTCACGCTCGATGGTCTCAACGACTTGCCTGACACTTTTTTCAGACACGTGAGCAGTTCCGACAATAATTATTTGTGAAGGCGAGTCCTGAAGCACACCAGAATAGGTAGGTGAAATATTTTGTTGCAATGGTAAGTGCCCAGACCCATCTGTTGGTTCATCTGCAGAACAATAATTCTGTGATACAGTATTAAATTTATATTCGGCAGTATCTGTCTGTGAATCGGTAACCGAACTATGAACATCCATTTTTATATCGCCTGCTCTACTGCTCACCCAAAAACATCAATGTGCGCATCAGGTCCGTCCTGGACAGGATACCAACAACAGAACCGTTTTCAGTAACAAGTAATCTTCCAATTTTTTTTATTGTCATCAGCTTCAATGCTTCTGAAGAATCTGCATCTGCGTTTATGGAGATTACTTCCGGGGTCATCAAATCTGATACCCGTATGTTTGCACGTTCCTGCGGAGGAACCTTATGCACATCCGTAAACGTGATTATTCCTTTTAAATCATTGCCTTCAATGACGGGGTAACCCATATGTTTTTTTTGGAACATGAATAATATAATCTCTTCAATTGTCCACGACGGTGGGACCGAAACAATCTCCCGGGTCATAATTTTTCTGACAGGTACTTTTTCCAGTGTAAAAGATATCTGGGTTGAGCGCTCTTCCTCAGAAGCACCTATGTACACAAAAAAAGCGATCATTACAAGCCATACGTTGAACAGGAGTCCAAACATCCCCATGATGAATGCAAACATCTTTCCCACATAGGCAGCGTGCTGGGTCGCTTTAACATAAGACATCCTTTTTGCATAGAATGCCCGGAGCACCCGTCCCCCATCCATAGGGAAAGCAGGAAGCAGGTTGAACACAGCAAGAATGATATTGATGTAACCAATAAGCCATATAATGCGCATGGGTGCTGTAGCGGAGAATGACGGAAAGAGAGCAATGGTCCCAAGGCAAACGGCTGCTATACTGAAGCTGACAGCCGGACCTGCGATTGCCATCTTTGCTTCCATTGACGGGTCCCTTGGCATTTCCTCCATGGATGCAACACCGCCGAACAAAAGCAGCGTGATACTGTCTATCTTAAAACCGTATTTTTTAGCAAGATATGAATGACCGAGTTCGTGAAGAAGGATACATGTAAAGAGCAGGATCGTGGTCACCAGTGAAAGAATATATTTTGTAATTGCAGATGTTGTATCACCAAATCCATAAGGTGCAGGATTGCTGGCAAAGATGAACGCAAATAGTGGCAATACCAGCAAAAACGTGATGTGCAACTTTATGGGTATCCCCATTACCCGCGCAATTTGAACTGAAGTTTTCATGCCTGTTATTGATTGTTATCCTCATATTTAGTTTTATCTTAGAATTCGGAAAGACTTTTGACTCTGTTCACCAACCTATAATTCTTACGCTACAGTCATAGAACAATATACAAAAAAAATTAAGAACCTGTTGATATCCAGATCAAACACGGCACAGGAACTTTCAAAGAGTCAAAGACCAAAATATCTAAACTTTTCCGGTAAACAGTAAAATACCCAAGTACGTCTGAAATGCTAAAAAAGAAAATGCTCGCTTAGTAGCGAGCAATGTCTAAGAGCTTATCCAAAGAGAGCACCGAGACCGGCCATTCCGCTCTCTTCAGCTTCCTCTTCAGCTTCTTCTTTTGATTGTCCCTCAGCTTCGGCAACTGCTGGTGCTTCGGCAGATACTGGTGCTGCTGCTGCAGGTGCTGCAAATGCTGCTGTTGCCATTGCTTCCTCGATATCTACACCCTCGAGAGCTGCAACAAGTGCCTTTGCACGGGATTCGTTAACGTCTATACCGGCTGCCGTAAGTACGACAGTAACTGCTTCTTCTGTAATTTCCTTTCCAGCATTGTGGATTAAAAGTGCTGCGTATATATATTCCATAGTAAATCACCTTTTATTCTATTAATGTAAATTATCAAAGTCTTTCATATTATCCAAAGAGAGCACCGAGACCGGCCATTCCGCTCTCTTCAGCTTCCTCTTCAGTGGCTTCTTCCTCAGCTTCCGAGGCTTCAGTAACGGACCCTTCGGATACTGCTTCAGCCGCAGTGGCACTCCGGGCAGCTGCACCCAGAGCTTTCTTTAGCTCGCTATCAACAGCATTTTCGTCGTTACTTAAAGCAACTGATGCAACCGACATCATCTGTGCCTGTGCCTTTCCAAGCAATGCATCCATTAGCTCCGGCTCGAATATGGCAGCATAAATTCCAAGGTTCCTGGATTCAGAAACTGCCTTTGAGATCAAAGCGGTTATCGTTGTCGAGGTCGGATAAGCTGCATTGACTGAAAGGTTGAAAGCCTGCCGTGCTGCCTGTGCAAAGTCAGAGAAGTACTTGCCCTCATCAATTGCCAGTACATCCGGTTCGAAGATCGATCCAGCTTCACATACTGCCCTCAGATCGAGTCCCACTTCCATGGGGTAGATCTCAAGGCGGGTCAACATAGTTGCAAGTTTCTGTGAAACCGCCTCACCTTGTTTAGCAACAACCTTTGTCTCCCTAATGGAAACCTTTCCATTCTCGATTGCTGCCGGAATACCTGCGCCTTGCATTTCGCCAAGTATTGGACCCGGCGGGAAACTGGTTGGACCCTTCACCACAATAATATCATTCGGCGCAATAGAACCAGCTTTTATAGGAGCAGGGGTCTTGGTCTGCTCAAGTAGCTTATATAATTTGAACGGATTTTGCTCCGTGAACACCAGTAAAGTCTGAACATCGACATAATCGGCCATCTTATGCGAATCTTCACCGGATTCCTCCAGCGCCCTTCTGATAAGCGTATTCCTGGCAACCTTCAAAACAGCTATATCCTTAAGATTCCTTCGCATCTGCTGGAGCTGCTTTGCAGGAATACCAGTGATACCAGCCATTCCAAACAAAGGGTACGATTTTATGAGATCTTTAATGTCCTCAATCTCTTTCTTTTTCCATTGAGGGACATGTTCTGTGTGGTGTACATCTTCCATCATACCACCTTCACGGATTTACCCATAGTCGTCGTGACATAAACCGATTTCAGGTTCTGTTTACCTTTCTCAAGGACGCGTTCGACTCTATTCACAACTGTCTCGATGTTCTCTGCAAGCTTTTCATGATCCATACCCCGACTTCCAACTGCCACATGGAAAGTAAGTTTATCCTTTGAACGAATCCTAATTGAATTCTTGGAAGTTTTGATCAGGTCGGCAACATTCTTATCCGGCGTTAATGGAGTAGGCATCTTACCCCTTGGACCCAGAACTATACCCAGTGACTTACCAATGAGCGGCATGTACTGGACTTCTGCGATAAAGAAATCACATTCATTTGCAAGGGTCCTTGCCTTTGACTTATCGGCTGCCAGTTCCGTTATATCGTCCTCTGAAAGCACATAATCAGCACCTGCTTCCTTGGCTTTGAGTCCAACGTCACCTTTTGCAAAAACAGCGATCTTTCGAGTCTTACCAAGACCATGAGGAAGGATAATACCTTCATCTATCCTGTTCTTGGGTTGACTCATATCAAGGTTTTTTAAATTGATTGCCAGATCAACACTTTCTTTAAAGTTGCGTTCTGGAGATTCATCAAGTAACAGTTTAACAGCATTTATTATAGTTTCTTCTGTCATTCTACTCCTCCCGTAGTG